>WQVC01000001.1 GCA_009781765.1 Defluviitaleaceae bacterium
CAGCGGCTTCGGCACGGAGCGGTGCGGTCAGTTTCAGGGCGAACCCCTTCCTGAGATGGCAAACAACGTCCTTTGGCATAGAAGCGACTGCTTTGTTTCTCGGTTGCAGGGCAAGTATATCCCAAGCGTCTTACGGTGATATCCGGAACCGTTCCAGGAAATTTTCCTGGATTTTTTCCGGGAATTTTTCTTGGAATTTTTCCCGGAACTTTTCCCGGAATCGTGCAGCCCCGAAAACATAAAAAAACCGCGCATTCACGCGATTTTTTGGAAAATATCAAAACTTGGTTTTTGCTTCGGTGCGGAAAATTTGCTATCGGTTGGCTGCCGATAGGTTTTGATTTCCTTGAGAAAACGCCGGGGCGTTTGCGGCAACACGCCCTAAATTTGAAGGGCAATCATATCCGCGACTTCATTTAAGTCCGCACAAACGGCAAATGCCTTTGCGCGAATTTCTTCGCTGAGAGGGGCGACGTCAGGGACGACAATTACCGGGATATTTGCGGCGGTTGCGGCAAGAATGCCCGCCTCGGTGTCTTCGATTACTGTGCAGTCAGCAGGGTCTGTTTGGCAGACGGCGGCGGCTTTTAAAAAGATGTCGGGGGCGGGCTTGCCGTTTTCAATTTCGTCGCCGCCGATGATTGCCGAAAAACGATGCGCAATGTTCACCGTTTCGAGCTTTTTCAGTGCTTGCGCTCTGTCCGTAGACGTTGCAACGCATTTTTTTATGCCCAAAGCCTCGAGCTTGTCTAAAATTTCATAAAGCCCGGCTTTTGTTTGAATTCCGTGCGCATCGAAATACGCTTGTTTGTTCGCCATGTACAGCTCAAACGAGCGGTCAACGTCGAAATCCGCGCCGAAAAAATCAAGCAAAATACCCCGCGTTGTTGCCTGATTTCTCCCCATGCAATACTCAATTACTTCTTGCGGCAGAACGTACCCCATGGTTTTACATGCCTCGCGAACGGCGTTCGCCGCAATGCTTTCGGTGTCGAGCATTGTGCCGTCCATGTCGAAAATCACAAGTTTCATATGTCCCCCTAGTATATGTTCTTCCCGCTGAAAATTTCTATCATTTCCTGCCGCAAATTATGCGTAATTGTAAGCCGCGACATGGGCGGAACTTCGTATGCGTCGGTGTTGAACAGGTAGTTCTGCAAATGAATTTCTTTGATGAGCATTTTTGTGTGAAATATATTGGATTGATACACGTTTACGTCAATTGCGTCGTAGCGTTCGAGAACTTTATCATCGATGAAATCTTGAATTGACGTAATTTTATGGTCGATGAACAGCTTGTTGCCGCTGATTTCGCGCGTGAAGCCACGCACACGATAATCCATCGTTATGATGTCGGAGTCGAAACTTCCGATTAAGTAGTCGAGGGTTTGCAGCGGCGTAATTTGCCCGCAGGTTGCGATGTCGATATCTACACGAAAAGTAGCAATGCTTGTGTCCGGGTGAAATTCCGGATAAGTATGAACGGTTACGTGACTTTTATCCAAATGCGCCACAATTGTATCGCCGTTTTTGCGGCTTTCGTCGGCAATCAAAAGCGTAACGCTCGCGCCCTGCGGCTCGTAGTCCTGCTTTGCGATGTTCAACACCGTCGCGCCAATCATATCCGTGACATTTTCCAGAATATTCGTGAGCCGGTCAGAATTGTACTGCTCGTCGATGTACGCCAAATAGTCCTGCTGTTCGCGGGCAGTTTTTGCATAACAGACGTCGTAAATATTAAAACTCAGCGACTTTGTCAAATTGTTAAAACCGTACACCGTCAACTTTGATTCCTGTTGTATGTTTTCCAATTTTTCGCCCCCCTTGGAGAGTGTTTTCGCATTATACCCTTTTGCGGGGAAAAATCAAATGCGCGCCAAGTTAAGGATTTTGGTGGCTTCGCCCCCAAGCCCCCACAAGGGGACGAAGTCCCCTTGACCCCACAAAAAAATCGCGCGTCGCGCGATTTTTAATAAAATTTTTGTCGAACTTTTTTTAAAAAGTTCGTGGGGGTTCGGGGGCAATGCCCCCGAAATCAAGAAATTTAATAAACAAATCATTAAATCGGGGATGCTCCGCCAAAATTATTTCGGCGTGGTTTTGCAGAATTTCGTCGAGGTCTTTTTGTGCGGCGGCGGGTTCGACAAGCATTCGAATCGCTCCGCCGAGGGATGAATTTCCGACAGCAACGGTCTTTTCGGCAAAATGCGGCGGAATAAGTCCGATTTCAACGGCGTCGGCAACGCGCATCGCTTCGCCGATTCCCCCCGCGAGAAATACGGTTCGCGGCTCGCCGGATTCCTCAATTAAAATTTCAAGCCCCGAACGTACCGCCGATTTCGCAAGTTGAAGGTCGCGAATTTTTTTTTGCGAAAGATGGGATTTTTCGTCCGGGCGGGATTCCGATTTGTATAATCCGGTTTCGTCAATCGCGCCGATACGAACAAGCCGCGCAAGCTCCGCAATCGTGGCGGACGCCCCGCCTCTCGTTCGTTCAAACGCCGGGCCTGCCGCCGCCGAAGCCGTCGTGATTTTGCCGTTGTTGTAAAGTGCCGTTTCGCCGTTTGTTCCGAGGTCGAGGAGAAGAAAAGAAGGCAGGGCATCCGGCATGTTCATAACGTACAAAAGCCCCGCAACAACATCGCCGCCGATAAAGGGGCTTAAATGCGGAATTGCTCCGGTGGTATTCGCGGAGCGGGGAATGCAAGCGAACGGGATTTTTTCCGCACGAAAAGGATACTTTGCCAAACCTTCGCACGAAAGTCCGCACAGCAAATGAAGCATTGCCGTGTTTCCGGCGATGACGGTTTTCATGCACTCGCCGCGAACGCCGACGCTCTCTCGCAGCTCGTTCGTTCCCGCCGAAATCCCGCACGAAATAAGCCGCTGCATTTCATGTAAATGACCGGCGTTTGCGGCATTTATGCGCGAAATCACGTCTGCCCCGAAGGCGCGTTGCGGATTGGGAAAATCGTGCCGCGCCGCAATTTCGCCGGAAGCAAGGTCAACAAGCGCGAGCGCGACATTTGTTGTGCCGATGTCTGCGGCAATTCCGAATTTGCTCATGGCAGCCCTAAATTCTCACATACTTGCAAAAATTATATGAAATTTCGCCGAAAAATTTTTCCGAAGATTTTTCCGCAAGTTGCCAATCCGGCATTTCGTCGATATTGGGAAAAAAAGCATCCGCCGGCGGCTCGGCATTTACTTTTGTGATATGCGCAACATTGCAACGATTCAGCAATTGCGCGTAAATCTGCTCTCCGCCGATAACAAAGGATGCCGGGCGCACATGTTGGCTGCCGCACATTCTCTCGAAGCCGGAAAGTGTTTCGGACGCCGGGGACGCATGTTGGTTGCCGTACATTCCCTCGAAGCCGGAAAGCGTGTCGGACGCCGGGGACGCATGTTGGTTGCCGCGCGTTCCCCCGAAGCCGGAAAGCGTGTCGGACGCCGGGGACGCATGTTGGTTGCCGCGCGTTCCCCCGAAGCCGGACAGCGTTTCGGACGCCGGGGAAATATCTTCGTTGCCGCACATTCTCTCGAAGCCGGAAAACGTGTTGCGTTTTAAAATTTCATCCAATTCGTCCAACGACCCGCAAACAATCGCGCCGGGAATTTCAAGCCCTTTTTGCCGCGAAAGCACGATATTTGTGCGGCGCGGAAGGGGCTTTCCGCCGGGCAGGGATTTCAGGGTGTTATGCCCCATTACGATAATTTTTCCCTCCGTAAGCGCGCGAAAGTGACGCAAATCTTCGGAAATACGAAAAAGGAGCTCGTTTTTGTATCCGATGCCCCAATTCGACGAAACCGCCACAGAAAGATTCATTTCATCGCCTCCGAATATAGCAACTTGGTTTTGCGCAGCCTTAAACTTCGCCGGAAAATTTGACAAAACCGCATTATAGTGAAACAAGACAAAAACGCTCTTGTTTCACCCCCGGCACTCGCACTTTTGCTTGCGCAAAAGCACTCGTGTCGGGGGTTCATCAAATTGAAACCGTTCTTTTCGCGCAAGCGCGAAAGACCGGTTTCAACTTGACTCACTATAAAAATCGCGCAAAGCGCGATTTTTTAATAATTTTTGTCCCGCTTTTTTTAAAAAGCGGGTGGGGGTTCGGGGGCGAAGCCCCCGATAGGATGAAAATCAGACTAACAGCCTACACCGCCACTTCAATTTCGTGTTCAAATTTATGAGGTTCGTACCCGTCGAGAGAAAAATCGTCGGGCGTGAAGGCATAAAAATCGCATACATCGGGATTGATGCGCAAAACGGGAGCAGAACGAGGCTCGCGCGTGAGCAAATCTTCCACGATACGAATATGCCTGTCGTAAATATGCGCATCGGCAATCACATGCACAAGCGTACCGATTTTCAGCCCGGCATCTGCGGCAAGCATATGTAAAAGCACGGAATATTGGCATACATTCCAGTTGTTTGCCGTTAAAAAATCCTGCGAGCGTTGGTTTAAAATCGCGCTGAGTCGCCCGTCGGTTACGTTAAATGTCATGCTGTAGGCGCAGGGATAAAGGCTCATTTCGTGTAAATCGGAATGGTTGTATAAATTTGTAATCATGCGGCGCGACGACGGATTATTTTTCAAATCAAAAAGCAGCCGGTCAACTTGGTCGAACCGACCCTCTGCATATTCATGTTTGACGCCGAGCTGATAACCGTACGCTTTTCCGATTGTGCCGTTTTCATCGGCCCATGCGTCCCAAATTTTCGATTTCAACTCGCTTACACGATTGGATTTTTTTTGCCAAATCCACAAAATTTCGTCGATGCAATTTTTGAACGACAAGCGACGCAACGTAAGCGCAGGAAATTCCGCCGCGAGGTCGTAGGTGTTTACAAGAGCAAAAACGCGGCGTGTATGCGCGGGAGTGCCGTCGCGCCATTTCGCCCGCACCGATTCTCCTTCGTCGGCAACGCCGCTTTGCAAAATATTTTCACAGTTTTTTTTAAAAATAATATCGGCGAACGCCATTATAAATCGCCCCGTTTCGCGTCGATATACTCTAAAATATGACGCTTAACAGCGGGGTCGCTGAAATGATTTTCCTCCGCACGTGCAAACAGGGCGTCAAGCATTTCGCCGTCGCCCGAATAAATATCCGCCAATGTTTTGTACGCATCACGAAATTCGCCGCCCGATTCAACAACGGTTTGCAAAATTTCAACCGCATCAAACGGGCTTTCCGCCGCAATTTCCGTACCCCATTTTGTGAGGGATTTTAAATATTCGATAAAATTTTCTTCATATTGCGCAATCGCCTCTATTTGCGCAAGCCCGTACTGCATTTTCAGCTCCAAATTTGTAAGCGGCTTTGCAAAACGAATCATCGTGCGTTTTGCGGAGCGTTCGACTCGGTGCGGGTCGCCGGCAGGAACAGGCGGTAACGCACTTAAATTCGGCGTAAAAAAAAGCTCCGGCTCGATTTCTCTTTTGCGTACAGCGTTTGCCGCTTCTTCTTCCGCAAGAAAACGTGCTTTTACTTCCTCCTGCTTTTTTGTATGCCGCCGCGAAAGCAAAAAAAACGTGATTATCGCAACCGGCAACAAAATCCAAAAAAATATATTCACTCCAACGCAAGCGGGCTGAATCGCATCAAAATCAAAAGGCACAACACACACTCCTTCGCGAATTTTTTTTATTATACTGCAAAGTAATTTGTCAATATACCGATTTTTTCAATTTCGCACTCAACTTTGTCGCCCGGTTTTAAATATTGCGGCGGATTCATCGCGCCGCCGATGCCTGCGGGCGTTCCTGTTGCGATAATATCCCCGGGGAGAAGGGTTATTCCTTGCGAAAGCGTTGCGATAATTTCCGGAATATCAAAAATAAGATTCGACGTGCATGAACTTTGGCGCAAGTCGCCGTTTACGCGGCAGGAAATTTTCAGCGCGGGCGGAAATCCCGCGGGCGGAAGTCCGATTTCGTCCCGCGTGACGATATGCGGCCCCATCGGGCAAAATCCGTCCAAACTCTTGCCGAAAAACCACTGCGAATGACGTTTTTGAACATCTCGCGCTGTTATGTCGTTCAAAATTGTGTAGCCGAAAATTGCGTTTTCGGCGTCTTGGCGGGTAGCGCGATAAGTCGGCTTTCCGATTATAACCGCAAGCTCCGCCTCGTAGTCAACCTGCTGCGTAAAATGCGAATGCAGCGAAATTGTCGCGCCGTCACCCGGCGCAGGACAAACCGCTTTGGTGAAAAAAATCGGGGTTGTGGGAATTAAATCATCGCCTTGCGCCGATTGAATCGTTTCGGCAACCTCTTTTGCATGGTCGGCGTAATTTTTTCCGATGCAAATTATATTTCGCATCGGGCGCGGAATCGGCGCGCAAAGCGACTCCGGCTCAACCGGTCGCGTAAATTCAAATTCTGACGCGCCTTCGCGGATGAAATCAAGCACACTCATCTCCCGCCCGATTGCGTCCGCAAGCAAAAAATATTTTCCTTCATTGAATATGCCTGCGCGTTCCGTTCCTTCGTACATAAATGTTGCAAGTCGCATAATTTTTTTCTCCTATCGAACTTCGATTGCGAAAATTCGTTGCCCGCGCGTACCGACTATAAGCGTGTTGCCCCAAACTGCCGGCGACGCCTCGACGTTCGCGCCGAGATTTTTGCTGTATAAAACTTCGCCTGTCGCGCCGCGAATAAGACGCATTGTTCCGCCGGAATCGCTCAAAATTATATATGCCGTGCCGTCGTCGGTGTACACCGCAACGGGCGAACTCCATCCCCACGCGGGAAAAATATTTTCCCACACGATTTCGCCGGAATTGCGGTCGAAGGCAACAAGCGCACCGCCGCCGCCGCGCCCGAGCACTCGCGCAATCCAAAAAATTACGATGTCGGAAATATCGCCGCCGCCCAACAACGGCGACGCTGTTACTCCGCCGTTTACCGTGTGATACGCACATCGAAAATCTGTGTTTTCCCACACGATTTCGCCGTTTTCCGCGTTAATTTTTCGGATAAACGCAATGCCGTTGTGTCCTTGAAGGTCAACCTGCGTCGCGCTGAACAAAAAAAGTTGCTGCCGCTCTTCGCACCATTCGGCGGCAAGTGAAGCATCGTGGTCATCACGGGTGTCGATTACCCAAACCGGCTCCATCGTCAGCAAATCCAAGCACTGAACAATTCCGCTGTTATCGCCGAAAAAAAGATAATTCCCAAATGCCACCGGCGAATTTTCTATGCCCAGGCGGCGCCCGCCGGTTGTGAACCAATATCGCGAGATGACCGGGTCGATGGAAATTGTGCCGGCGTCGCGGTCGAAGTTTGTGTTCAGCAAAAAATTGTATATGACGCCGTTTTCGCCCGCCAAAATCATGCGGTCGTTTTCCCCGTCGAAAAGCGGATTGCTGTCAAACGCGCCCCATCGACGCGGCGCAATTGCCTCGTTCCCGTTGAGAAAAAATATTTCCGCGCCGTCAATCAGCGAAAAAATATAATATCCGAAACGTCTGCCCTCAACCGCGTCGCCCTGCCCCACATAAAGCAGCGGATAACCGCGCGGGTCAATTGTTATCGCGCCCTTAATCGGTACGCCGATGCGAATCGGCGGGCGCGTTTGTTCGCCGGTGTTCAGGCAGAAAAAATGCACATTGCCGTCGAGCGCGCCTTGAATTACCTCAATGAGTTCAGGATTGTCGCGATGCGCCGGGCTGATGTTCATTATTTGCTGCACGTCGAAATCCCATTGCACAATCGACGGTTGGCCTGTCCAACCAACGCCCGTCCATCGTCCCAAGCTGCCCACGTTCAGGCGAAACCGCTCAACAAGCCGATGTTCAACGACTTCTGCCGTTCCCGACGTTGCGGTGTTTCGAAAATTGTTGCCGCGAAACGTTGTTATGCCGAGGTTTGTATATGTATCCGGCATACCGAAAAAAATCGGTCCGAGCTCGGCATCCTCGGCGATTCGCGAATCAAATCGGAAGTTGCGCATGTTTTCCGGCGCGGTTGCTTCCGTTGCATACGGACGAAAAACCTCCCACGGTGCGGGAGTCGGCTCGGGGGTGGGTTCTGGCGCAGGAATCGGGGTGGATTCCGGGGTTGGCGCGGGCGTCGAAATCGGCTCCGGCTCAGGGTTTTCGGCAACAGCCTGCTCGACCGCCTCCGGTTCAAAAAAACCGGCATTGTACGCAAATAAAACCGCTCCGACAATCAGCACTGTCGCAAACGTAGCGGCAAACGTTTTGAGCAAAATCGAAGTTTTTCGCACCGGCAAACACCTCCAAAAGTTACAACAGCACCATAACACTTTAGTTGTGTCGGGTCAATGTCCCCGGCAAAACAAGACAAAATCACTTTTGCTTCGCCCCCGAGCCGCAATTTCCCGTGCAACAAAAAAAACCGCGACGAGCGCGGTTTTTTGAGGTTTCTGTCAAAAAATTTTTACGGTCTATTCCCAAATATAAGGAATCGGGTCAACCCGCAGACCGTTCAGGATAACTTCATAGTGCAAATGCGGACTTATGGCACGACCGGTGCTGCCCACGTAGGCGATGATTTCGCCGCGCACAACACGTTGCCCTTCTTCGGCGGCGTTAAGCGAGTTATGCGCATATCGCGTTACAAGCCCGAATCCGTGGTCGATTTCAACAACGTATCCGAATCCGTTGCGCCATCCCACGAAAACAACCGTACCGCCGCCCGCCGCCATAATGGGTGTACCGCTCGGCGCGGGAACGTCAACGCCGTGATGGAATGCCAACCTGCCGTGAAAGGGGTCTGCACGATTGCCGAACCCCGACGTTATTCTCCCACCGGCGATGGGCATCAAAGTAGGAAAATTGCGCAAATAGTCGTCGATTTGCAAGGTGTATGATTCGATATTTTCCAAAAGTCTGCGCTGAACAACCAACTCGTTTCCGAGATGCTCAACCCGCGCAATCAGTTCCGCCTCGGTTGTTGGTGCAAGCGCACCCAAAAGCTGAAACGTTGGCGGCGCAACGCGCTCTTCACTCAATTCCTCAACCAGACTCTGCTGCGTTCTGTTCAAGCGAAGCACGGTTGAGGAGATTTGCGGAATCATTCGGCTTTTTTCGTTCAAGCGGTACAAAAGCGCGATTCTCGAATTTTCGAGGTCTTGAACCTGCTGCTCCAAAACGTGGATATACAACTGAGTTTGGCTGAAAGCATCGCGATGACCCGCCGCCAATCGTGCGAGTTCGTCTGAAACCTCGGTTTGCCCCATGTTAAGCCGCTCGTATGCGCGGTGAGATTGGTTGCGCAAATCAAGCTGTGTTTGCGCGGACATTTCACGATATTCCTCAAAATCGCCCTTTGTTTCGGCAATTGAAACTTCCAGGCGTTGCGCCATATTTTCCAAATGTACTCCGCGCAAGTAAAAGCCCGCAACCAATGCGGTTACGGCAAAAAATGCCCCCAAAGCTCCCCAAAATACAGTGCGCGGAATATGTACGCTGCGCGTTTTACCGGCACTCGGAACAACCATCAGCGAAATATATTTTTTTTCTTTAAGCACATTTGAGCTAACAATGTCGCTGACTTTTTTTACGTTCGCGGCTTGCTGCGTTTTAGAAAAAAACATTTTTCCACCCCCTTGAAACAAGTCTGTAACAATTTTGTAAGAATGTTACAATATTGTTACAAGAAATGCAAGGGTTTTTTAATTTATTTTCAAATTTTTACATTCTATGCGAATCCGCAGTGCAGATTCGCATATGTAGGTTTCAGCGGAAAAACAGCCGTCGTATCTCGTCGCGGGAAATACTGCCCGAAACCAACACGCCGGAAAAATAAAGCGCGGCAAGAATCGTGATTGAAAGCACAAGCCCGACGTGAAGTCCGGCAAATTCGAGAAGAAAACGGTCGGCGAAAAAACGCGCAACAAAACCGGCAACCGCCGCCGCCGCAAGCGGACGCAAAAACCAACGGTTAAACGACATTTCAACGGACATAAATTCTCGAATTTTTTTAAGCCCGAGAGCAATTACAACAATAAGCGATACAAGCCATCCTAAAATATAAGCAACAATTCCGAAGTGCGGCACGAACAAAAAAATAAATGCGATACATATACCCGACGAAATTAAACTGTTGCGAAAAATAAACATCTGGCAACCCAGTCCGTTCAAAACGCCCGACAACAAAATTTGCATATAAATGAACGGTGCCATCACGCCCAAAAGTTGCAACATGAAGCCGATTTGCTGATTGTAAATCGCAACGCCGAGTTCATGCGAAAAAAAGAAAAACAACGACGCCGCGCCCATGCCGGTTATTGAGGCAAAAAGCAATGCCTTTGACGCAATCGACGAAATTCCGCTCATATTTTTTGCCGCTGCCGCTTCTGCCACCGCCGGAACAAGCGTTACGCTCAGCGCGGTCAAAACGGCCGTCGGAAAGAAAATCAGCGGCACTGCCATGCCCTGAATCCGCCCGAACTCGGCGATTGCTTCTGCCGCCGGCATTCCGTACATTTGCAAACGCTGCGGAATAAGCACATTTTCC
The DNA here is from genome assembly GCA_009781765.1 of Defluviitaleaceae bacterium. Lineage (GTDB taxonomy): Bacteria > Bacillota > Clostridia > Lachnospirales > WQUN01 > WQVC01. The sequence continues at coordinate 10,500 of WQVC01000001.1, forward strand.
CACGCCGTAAGCAACGACCCCGCAACGCGATTTCCCGTAAGCGGCAACGCCATGCCGAAAATCAGCCCCAACATCTGCTTAGACGTAAGCGACGGCAACAACTTAATGCCGGGGACATTTGTTGCCGGCGGCGCGTTCTCTCGAAGCCGTGAGGGCTTTTCGTTGCCGAGGACATGTGTTGCAAGCGATGCATTCTCTCGAAGCCGTGAGGGCTTTTCGTTGCCGAGGACAAGTGCCACGGGCGATGCATTCTCCCGAAGCCGTGAGGGCTTCCCGCCGGGCAGGTTTTTCCGCTTCCAAATTTTATACGCAACAACTACAAATCCGAAGGAGAAGACTTCTTCGGCAACAATTGCAATCAACGCCGCCGCCGCCGCGTATTCAAGCCCGCGCGGAACAAACGCCGCTGCGATAAAATAAATCACCGCCATACGAACAATTTGCTCCAAAACCTGATTGACCGCAGGAATTTTCGTTTCCTGTAACCCGATAAAATATCCGCGAATGCACGTACCCGCCGCCATAAACGGAAACGCCAATGACAGTATTTGAAGCGGCATAACAACTCGCGCATCTCGGAAAAAATATTCCGCCAAAATTTCCGCACCGAAGTACAGCGCGAAAGTCAAAAAAATTCCGAGTATAGTCGTAATAACAACGCTTTGCTTTAACATTCGCGACATGTTGCCGTATTCGCCTTTTGCTTTCTCCTGCGCAGTCAGCTTCGAAACCGTGGTGTTAAACCCCGCGCAAGCAATGCTCCACGCGAGGGTATACACCGGCAAAATAAGCTGATACAGCCCCATGCCTTCCGCACCCATGAGGTTCGACATGTAAATTCGATATACAAAACCTAAAATCCGCGTAACAACGCCTGCGGCGGTTAATATTAACGCGCCTGTTAAAATTTTTTTCCTGTTCATCCGGCTCACCCCATGGGAATGTATATTCCGAGGCGGACGAATTTATGAGGTCGAGCTTTTATGTTAAACTATGACCAAGGGAGGTCGCACATGGATTTATTCGAACAAAATCGCGAAAACGCAAAAAAATCCGCACCGCTTGCGGCACGAATGCGCCCCACGTCGCTGGACGAGTGGGTCGGGCAGGAACACATAATTGGCAAAAACACGTTGCTTTCGCGCGCAATCAAGGCGGACAAACTGTCGTCGCTTGTGCTTTACGGGCCGCCGGGAACGGGCAAAACAACGCTTGCAACGGTAATTTCACACGCCACGCAAGCCGTTTTCATGCAAATAAACGCAACAACTGCCGGCGTTAAGGACATACAAAAAGCGGTGGAAGAAGCAAAATCTGCGGTCGCTTTGTATGCAAAACGCACGATTCTTTTTGTAGACGAAATTCATCGTTTCAATAAATTGCAACAGGACGCGCTGTTGCCGTATGTAGAAAACGGAACGGTAATTTTAATCGGGGCAACAACGGAAAATCCGTACTTTGAGGTGAACAAAGCACTGGTTTCGCGCTCCATGATTTTCGAGCTGAATCCGCTTTCTCACGAAAATATTTTAACGCTCCTGCGCCGCGCAGTAACGGACTCTCGCGGGCTTGGCGAGCTTAAAATAACCGCGCACGACGACGCGCTTCATTTTCTTGCCGACAAAGCAAACGGCGACGCGCGAACCGCATTAAACGCCCTCGAACTCGCCGCGCTTACAACAGAACCGACCGCCGCCGGCATCGAAATCACGCTTGAAACCGCCGCCGCATGTATACAAAAACGCCCCTTGATGTACGAAAAAAACGGCGACAATCACTACGACACGATTTCCGCCTTTATAAAATCCATGCGCGGAAGCGACCCCGACGCAGCAGTATATTATCTTGCGAGAATGCTCTACGCCGGCGAAGACCCCAAATTTATCGCGCGTCGCATAGTAATTTGCGCATCCGAGGACGTCGGCAACGCCGACCCTCACGCACTTCAAGTTGCTGTTGCCGCCGCAAACGCAGTGCAGTTTATCGGACTGCCGGAGGGGCAAATAATCCTTTCGCAAGCCGCCATCTATATAGCCTGCGCACCAAAAAGCAACGCCTCCTGCGAAGCAATTTTCGCCGCACTCGACGATGTTGAAAAAGTACAAGTAAAATCGCTGCCGATTCATCTGAAGGACCCGAACAAACCAAAAGCCGTCGGCAGTTTGGCTCACGGCGCGGGATACAAATACGCACACGCTTTTCCGGGAAACTACATCCCGCAACAATATCTCCCCGACGAACTAAAGGGTCGCAAATACTATAATCCCACCGAAAACGGCGTTGAGAAAAAAATCAAAGAGTCACTAAAAAATCTCCGCCCGTAAAGGATAGTGTTGAAAAATGCCGTGAACTGCGACGAATTCTCTAAAACCAGCGGCAAAGGCACATGAAACTTGCCCGCACCCTTCAGGCCGGTTTTAGAGAACGAGCGTATGCGAACAGACAATTTTTCAACACTCTCCGGAACGGTCGCATTAGAAAACCGGAGGCGCACATGCAATTCAAACAATTATTTGCCGAATTTTCAGGCTCAATGCTTCTTGTCACAGCAGCGGTTGCGTCAATGATACTTTTCGACATAGTGTTGGACGCCGCCCCGGAAATATCTCTTATCGCAAATGCAATTACCGTCACGTTTGTTCTTTGCGCGCTGATTGAGATTTTCGCCCCTGTTTCCGGTGCGCATTTTAATCCGGCGGTAACATTGGCAGCGCGGCTCAACAAAAAAATCACGACGCCAAAAGCAATTATGTACGCATTTGTACAGTTTGCAGGCGGCGTTTTCGGCATATTGCTGAGCCACCTTATGTTTTTGGATGAAATCGGCTCGATTTTTGCTGTTTCCGAAACCGCACGCGGAAACTATATGTACATAGGCGAAATCGTCGGCACATTTATTCTCATACTTGCGATTTTATTGCTGACCGCCCGAAAGTCCGACAAAGCGTCAATAATTATCGGACTTTTAGTAGGCGGACAAATCATGGCAACATCGTCAACAATGTTCGCAAACCCGCAAGTAACGTTTGCCCGAATATTCACCGCAACCGCCTCCGGCATACGCCCCTTCGACGCCGCAATTTTTATTGCAATGCAAATTGTCGGAACAATATCGGCGTTTTTGGTATATAAGTTCATTTTTTCAGCGAAAGAGAGGTGAGCAAAATGTCCTGCGCCAAAGAATGCGCCTGCCCGAAAGTCGAATGCCCGAATCACAAAAAGTGCTGCGCCTGCGTACTGAAACACAAAGAAACAGACAGCCTTCCGTTCTGTCTGTTTCCCGATAAAGACAAAAGTACAGCGAATTACTATCGCGCACTGAAAGCGCGTTACGAAAGTGTGCAAAACGCGCACTAAAGAAATTTGATTTTGCCGCACATTCACTCAAAACCGGCCGCCTTCCGGAGCAACAAAAAAGTGCGCCAAGCGCACTTTGAATACCGGGGGCACATGTGATTTGCCACACATTCCCCCGAAGCCGGAGCAGTTTCCTGTCCAACAAAAAAATCGCGTACAGCGATTTTTTTTAGTGAGTAACGTTGATTTAAACTAACAAAAGACACTTAACAAGCGCGAGTCGGCTGTGTTTTTCTTCGTTAAAATCGGCTTGCACGGTCAAACTTTTGATGAGAAGTGTAACGTCTTCTTCCGAGAGCTCGTCCAACTTTGTGCGTATATCTTTGCTTAAAAGTTTTGCAAGCTCGCGCGTGATATTGTACATGTCGGACGAAGCATCGGGAATAAAGTCCGAATCGGGCGTCTCCGTTTTAGGCTTAGCCCCCGGCTTTTTGAGTGTTTCAGGTGCGGAACTGTCTGCTTTTTTAGCAATGTCTTGCTTGCCGATATCGTAACCCAAGCCGTTCAAATACTTTCTTACAGCGTCAACGTCAAAAACCCCTTGTTCGTCAACTTCGCCGGCAAACCATCGCGGGTCAACGTCCAAAACCTGCGACATCGCAACAATTACCCGCGCCGACACGCCGCCGGTTTTGTAGGCGCGTTCAATTGATACCTTTTTGATGTCTGCAAGCGACAAAATTTCTTCACGAACATCCCTTTTAAGCGGCGCCCACATTTCACGCACACGAACCTTTGTTTTCTCAGCGTTTTTGCTTACATTGTTCTTCTTTAAATTGCGAATTACCTCCGATTTTAACATAACAAATCTCCTTTTTTATTGTGTCAGTTCTGCTTTTATTGAACACTATCAAAAGTAATTTGTCAACTTTTTTGTAAAAGGATGTAAAAAAGCGCGCCATGCGCGCATTGAACGCCGGGGACACGTGCGAGTTGCCACACATTCCCTCGAAGCCGGAGCAGCTTCCTGTGCAATAAAAAAACAGCCTCCCGCGCCGAAAATACGGTACGGGAGCTGTTAATCTTTTGCAGAAAAGCTCTCTTACAATTCGCAAATTTTGCGGAAATTATCTTTGAGCGCGGTGTAAAGACCCGTGTAAACGGGATAACGCTTGTCGTAGTTTGCGGCAACGGCTTCGTCGGGGGTGAATGTTTCGGTTATTTTTATAAGCGCGGCACAGGCTTCTTCAACATTTTTATAAACGCCCGCACCAACCATCGCAAGTATTGCCGCGCCGAAAGCCGGCCCTTCTTCCGATTGCATTTTTTCAACTTTGAGCCGCAAAATATCAGCAATCATTTGACACCAAAGCGGTGATTTCGCGCCGCCGCCAATAATTCGCGCGGTTGTAACATTCGCGCCCAAATCACGCACACGAGTCAAAATATCACGCAACGAAAACGACACGCCCTCCAAAACAGCTTGCGTCATGTCGGCGCGAGTAGTTGTGGCATTCATGCCGACAAACGCGCCTCGCGCAGTCGAATCATTATGCGGCGTACGCTCGCCGGACAAATACGGCAGAAAAAATACCGGATTCTTGCCGATTTTATCAATATTTTTTTGCTCGGCGGGATAGTCGGTCGTTTTAAGCACTTCTTCGTTCCACCATTTGTTCGACCCGGCCGCCGCAAGCGTCACGCCCATGAAGTGATAACGCCCCGTAGAGTGACAAAATGCATGAATCGCCGCCGGCGACGTGTCAACGGCAAATTTTTCAGCCGCAACAAACAACACGCCCGACGTTCCGAGCGAAACAGAACACATTCCCTCGCTCACAATCCCCGACCCTACCGCTCCGACAGCTTGGTCGCCGCCGCCGGCAACAATTTTTGTGCCGGTCGAAAGACCGGTTTCTTTCGCAGCCGCGTCCGTGACGTTTCCGACTGCTTCATACGAATGAAACAATTTGGGCAATTGCGCGCGCGTTACACCAACAATTTCAAGCATTTTGTCCGACCAGTCCTGATTTTTCACGTCAAGAAGCAACATTCCCGACGCATCGGAATAATCCGTGCAAAAAACGCCCGAAAGTTTGTACGCAATATAATCTTTCGGCAGCATAATTTTTTTCACTTTTGCGAAAATTTCCGGCTCGTTGTCCTTCACCCACAAAATTTTCGGCGCGGTAAAGCCCGTAAGCGCGATATTTGCGGCGTTTGCAAGCAGCACATCTCGCCCGATTTCATTATTCAGATAATCGCATTGCGCTTGCGTGCGTTGGTCGTTCCAAAGAATTGCGCGGCGCAAAACGTTGTCGTTCTCATCCAACAAAACAAGCCCGTGCATCTGCCCGCTGAAACTTACTGCGGCAACCTCGCCAAGCCCTGCGGTGATTTCGCGCAAAGCGTCGGCGGTTTGCGTCCACCAATCCTCCGGAGCCTGCTCGCTCCACCCGTTGTTAAACATGTACAGCGGATAATCGCGTGAAACCGTACGAAGAACCACGCCTTTTTCGTCAACCGCAACCAATTTTACAGCACTTGTTCCCACGTCAACACCAATCGTAATCATGTACACACACCCTTGTCTTTTTTGAGAAGTATAATGAAAATTTTGCAAAAAAGCAAAGATGTTAATGAATTTTTAAGACCTCGGGACTCCGCCCCGAACCCCCGCGAACTTTTTGGAAAAAGTTCGACAAAAACTTAAAAATCGCGCGTTCGCGCGATTTTATGACAAAGTTTTGATGAAACTTTTTCAAAAGTTTCCGGGGTGCGGGGCGGAGCCCCGCGATTTTATGATAAAATTGCGATGAGGAGCGCGAAGCATGAAAAAATTATTTTTGCAATTTATAAAGTTTGGGATTGTCGGCGTAATAAATACGATTGTTTTTTTGAGTGTTTATTATGTACTTTTGTGGTTGTGTGTGCATTATTTGGCGGCGAATCTTGTTGCGTTTGTGATAAGCGTACTTAATGCATTTTTTTTGAGCGGAAAATTCGTTTTCAAGGACAGCAAAACATCTGCGGCGTTGCGCTTGGCAAAGGTTTACGCGGCATACGGATTCACGTTTTTGTTAGGCACGGCGTCGCTGTTCGTGATGGTTGAAATTTTCGGGATTTCGCAATTCATCGCGCCGCTTTTGAACATGCTTGTCACCGTGCCGACAAATTTTCTTGTGAATAAATTTTGGGCGTTCCGCTGATTGCGCTGACCGACAAAAGCCCGATTGCCGGCAAATAAAATATCCAAATCAGCATGAACACGCCGGAAAAATATTGCGGCAAGCCCACGTAATGTGACAAATTGTAAAGCCCGACGCTTATGTCACAAAGCGCGAACAAAACAAGCCCCGTCGTTATAATTCGCCGACGGGCTTTTATATTTACATACAAATTGACGGCAAAAAGTGTCGCGTAAAGCCCCGCAAGCACGACGACGGATTCTGCCGCAAATGCGATTACCCACACGATAGCGGCAACGCAAAAAAACGCGGCAAGCAACTTATTTCCGGAAAGAAAAGAACGCTCCGCCGTCCCGGCTCCGAGAGCATGTGTCGCAATCGGCTCTTGCCCCCGGTATTCACAGCACGCTTGACGCGCCCGAATGATGTAAAACACGTGTACAAAACAAAACACAGCCACACCTTCGAGATGCCTGTTGTGCAAAACCAAAAAATAATCCGCCCAAAGAGTAAAAAAGAGGCCGCATGAAAGCAGCCCCCAATCTTTTACTGAAACGCATCTCGCTCGCGATAACAGCGCGATGATAAAACAACACGCGACAAACGCGAATTTGTATTCCGTCATTCGAGTCGTTCCGCCTCAACAATTTGCCAAATTAAATCGGTGCTTTGCGCAACAATGCGGAAAGACTCGCGGAAATATTGCAAATCCGCGCCTTCGCCCGCCGTCCAAAGAACCTCAACAACGGCAAGATAATAAAATTTGTGGTCTGTTTCGGAGGCTTCCGAGTCGTAAACCGACACGACTTCCAAATCGCCGGTTGCAATATTAACCGCATACATCGCGCGTCCCTCAAACCGCGCGGGTGCGAAAAAGCTCAGCAATTCGCTGTCGTTCGAAACCCCTACAAGATTCTCGCGCGAAAGTTCGCCCGATTTGTACTCCAAAAGCGAAAGAAATGTTTCGGTTACGGCACGTTCCGCCTCGTAACGGCGAAGTCGCGGCATATTGTTGAAGCGTGTAACATTCACCGGCACAACCACCGACGGCAACTCAAAATCCAAAGAATTTACAACAAAATAATACTCTGAAATATGAACATCGCGCAAACGCATAAGGTAGGGCTGCATGTTAAAAATCACGTCTGTGCCGCGCACATACACATTTGTGCGCCCCGGCATGGAAATCGACTCGCCGTCTGTGCGTACATTAAGCGAAATATCAAGATTCATCGGAACGCGACGCCCGCCTTCGTTCAAAGCGTGCATTGTCATGTAAACGCGACTGCCCTGCTGCATCATGCCCTCGAAATTCAGCGTAAAATCGCCGACCGGCACGGGAATCGGGTTCCATTGGTCGTTACCGAAAAGCTGCGACGGCGCGATTTTTACAACCGGTTCCGACATAAAATACGACAGCCCGCTGAAATGCACTTCAACGTCACTTTCGATGTTCAAAATCGGCCCGAAAGTTACCGAACCCATCAGCAAATCAAACTCTTCGAAGTAAACAACAGCATTTTCGTTCGTGAGCGGGGTGATGGCATTCACGGAAAAACGCTCGAAAAGTCGCACAAACGGCTCATCCTCCGGCATGTTAAGGCGTACGCCCGCTTCCGAGCCCGGCGTATAGCTGAAATGGATTGTGCTGCTTCCGCTGTCGAAAACGGCGTGACGAATTTGCAACCCGCCTTCGCCCATGGCATATATCGGATGATTTACAAACGCCGGCCCTTCGTGAATCGGCGGCGATGTAAAACGATAGTTAAACTGCGCATAATCGTGAGTATCGCGGCACTGTATATGAAGCGTCAGAAACAACGTTCCGGCAGTAAGTTGCCCGAACCGCAAAACAGTTCCGCTTCCTTCCGATGCAGCTATGTCAAAAGATGTGCGCGAATACAAATGCCGCGCCTGATTGTACAGCAGGATGTAATAATCGTCGGGATTAAAATGTTCATCGAAATAAAAAAACGTGCCGGAATACGCCGCAACCATCCGCGTAAGCGTAAACTGCGTTTCTTCATTTAAGTGCGTCCGCTCGTTCAAGAAGATGTTGCGGGCGTTATTTGCGGTATCCGCAGGGATTTCAATCGGCGTAAATCTGTCAAACGCGGCAATTTGCTCGTTTTGCGCATTAACCATGCCCGACGCCACAATCGCCGTTGCCGCCCCGACCACGATTATAAATACGCCGACAAAAAACGTCGCCGCTATTTTCCAACCCGCCATGTTAGCAAAAAGTTTTTCCCCGCCTTCATTTTCGAGCGAGAATGAACCCTTCACATACCGCACCGCGCCCAACCCGTCAACCTCCGGGTCGTAAACCTGCGTTGCCGGCGACACCGACAAATCCCGTACTTCGAAACCGGCGTCGGCGGATTTATCTGCCATAAGCAACATTTCAAGCTGCGCGTCCAAGTCCATGTCGTCACTTGACTGCATGGGCGACGGCGCAGACGACGGCGAATCGTCGTCGTCGAAATTAAAGCTCGCGAACGGGTCGGAATCATCGCTGTCGAAATTGAAGCTCGCGAACGGGTCGGAATCGTCGTCCCCGTCGGAAAAAATCCCGAGGGACGACAACTGCGCCTCTAAGTCGTCAAGACTGTCCATGCCTTCCAAGTCGCCCGAAGCACCGGTGTCGTCGTCATTTGTATTCAAATTATCCAAATCGTCGTTCATTTCGAAGCCTCCCTGCTACGAAAGTAATGCCGGCACCACGCCCGCAAGCGAACCTGCTGCCAGAAGAATCACAAGCAAAACAGCCACCACTATGCCTATTTTTTGCTTATGTTTTCGAAACCATCGACCCATTTTATCATACCTCCGAAAAAATTTCATCAGATTTAAATGTTTATTCGGGGCTTCGCCCCAGACCCCACGAACTTTTTGAAAAAAGTTCGACAAAAACTTCATTAAAATCGCGCGACGCGCGATTTTTGATTAAGTTTTGATGAAACTTTTTCAAAAGTTTCCGGGGTGCGGGGCAGAGCCCCGCAGTTTCAATCGAATATTTTATAAAAAACGCGACGGTTTAACGGGCTTGTCGTAGCGTGTTTTTATTGCGGACAAATAGAGTTCTTTTTTGGCGCGGGTTGCGCCGACGTAAAACAGGCGGCGTTCTTCCTCAATTTCGGAATCGGTTTTGCTTCGAATGTAGGGCAAAACGTCCTCGACCGCGCCTGCAATGAACACGCGCTCAAACTCCAACCCCTTCGCACTGTGAAGGGTTGTAAGTGTGCAACACGGACCGGTTTTATCCCGCGTTTTAGCGGATTCCGCAACGGTTTTTGCGTGTGCGATAAATTCGCCGGCTGTTGCAAACTCCTTCGCCGCTTCCTGCAATTCGTCGGCGATTTCAAAAAGCCCCGCAGGATTCAGTTTTCTGTACTCGCATGTGTCGATTATATACCCATTATACCCTATATTTGCGCGAATGTAACGCACTTGTTCATCCGGACTGTGTTTCGCCAGACGAATAAGGTCGCCGTGAAGCTCCTCGATTGTCGTTTTGGTGGCGAAATGCAGGGCGGGGTCGCTCTTGTACGCCGAAAAAATGTTTTTGTCGTCGCGTCGTGCGGCTTGCAAAAATACTTTGCTCACAAACCGAAACGGTTTGTTTATTATTCGTGCCGCGTCTGCATCGAAGCCGGTTTTTTGCCGAAGTTCGAGCCGCCGCGCAACTCGCATGTACGCGAAAAAATCTTCCGCAAGCCAGTGTTCGTAAATTGTCGGGGCTTCGTCGCGGCTTTTGAAGGGGATGTGCAGGTTTAAAAATGCGTCCGTAAATGCCCGCGCCTGTATGTTCAAACGAAACGCAACCGCGATTTCATCCAAATTCGCGCCGCTTTTCCAAAGGTCGCGAATTTGACGCGCAATTTCTGCGGCTTCGCGGTTTTGGTCGTCGTAAGTGGTGAACACCGGCGGAGTGCCGCTTTTTTCCGTGCCGCGAATATTTTTATTGTACCGCGATTTGTTGGCGGAAATCAAATTATTGGAGTATTTGATGATTTCATCGGTGGAGCGGTAGTTTATGTCCAACGTGATTTTACTCGTTTCGGGAAAATCCTTGGGGAAGTTAAGCAAAAATTCCGGCCGTGACCCGCGAAAACGGTAAATACTTTGGTCGTCGTCGCCCACCACGAACAGGTTGTTTTCCGGCGCGGCAAGTAACTTCACCGTTTCAAATTGTACGCGATTTATATCTTGAAACTCGTCTATCATTATAAAGGGATATTTTTCGCGCCAGTAATTCAGCTCGGCATCGTTGCTTTTAAGTAATTCGTAGGTTTTGCACAACATGTCGTCGAAATCAATTTTATTTTTTGAGGTCTTGTATTTTTCAAACTGTCGGCACACTGCAACAAAATCATCCGCACCGATTGTTTTCGAATAATAATCTTTCAAATCGTGTAACTCGTTGCGAACAAGAGACATTTCCGACAGCAACGACGACAGTGTATCATCATCCGGTTCGTATCGCAATTCCGCCAAAAAACCGCGCACAACGCCGCGCCTTTCACCCTCCGCAAGAATTTGCTCGGTGGTGAAGCCGGTTTTGCGCCGAAGCATTCGAAAAAACGCAGAGTGAAACGTACCGAAAGCCGGCGGTGGTGCGCCAAGGACGCCGGGGGCAAGAATCGGGGGCGGCACATGCTCTCGAAGCCGGGGGTCGAAAGCGGATTGTGCGACTCGTTTGTATCGTTTTTCCATTTCCGTTGCGGCGGCCTTCGAATAAGTAATGACCAACACGCCGCGCGGCTGCAACGACGCCAAAAACGCCGCACGTGCCGTAATAACAGCGGTTTTTCCGCTTCCCGGTCCTGCGAGCACCATCATTGGCCCTGCAACATGCCGCGCCGCCGCAAGTTGATTATCGTTTAGATTCATGGCGAAATTATACAGGATATCGGACAAAAAGCCAACATGCCGACAGGCGTGCGGAACCCTTCCGTGTTTCTTATCTTGAAAAGATTCCGAACGATTTCTGAAGTCCGCAAAAAAAAGAACCCTTCGATATGAAAGGGTTCTTTTTTTTGCGTCCGGCAGGAATCGAACCTGCGACCTTTTGCTCCGGAGGCAAACGCTCTATCCCCTGAGCTACGAACGCATATTTATCTGCATATTATCACGCCGCGTTTATTTTTTCAAGCAAGCGGCGACAAATGCCTTAAAAATCGGACCGGGCCGTGTTATGCGCGACTTAAATTCCGGATGAAATTGCACACCGACAAACCACGGATGCATTTCTTTCGGAAGTTCAATTGCTTCAAGATGCTGTTCGTCCGGAGAAAGTGCGGCTTCAACAATGCCCGCTGCGGCAAAATCGCCGCGATACCGGTTGTTGACTTTGTACAAATGGCAAAAGCGTTCGTAAATCACGTTTTCGCCGTACGCCGCGAACGTGAGAGAATCGGGGTTCAATTTGCACGGGAGCGCGCCTTTTCGCTTGGGCAGCGAAGATACCTCCGCGTCGGGTTTTGTGATGTGTTCGATTACGGGCATTGCGGTGTCGGGGGAAATTTCGGCGGTGTGGGCATCGGCATGACCCATGACGTTGCGCGCAAATTCAATAAGTGCGCACTGCATTCCGAGCCCGATGCCGAGGAACGGGACTTTATTTTCCCGCGCATGACGAATCGCGCTGATTAAGCCCGCTGCGCCGCGCTTGCCGTAGCCGCCGGGAACGAGCAAGCCCGCTAAATTTTTCAGTTTTGTCGCGGCGTTTGAGTCGGTGATTTCTTTGGCATGAAGCCATTTTATTTTAATTTTCACATCGTTTGCGACGCCGGCATGTTCGAGTGCCTCGTTTACGCTCAAATACGAATCGCGAAATTCCGTGTATTTGCCCAAAAGTCCGATTGTAATTTCATTTTTAATCGCGCGATTTCTTTCAACAAGTTCGTGCCATTCGGCGAGGTCGGGTGCGGACGGGTCGAGTCTGAGCCGCTTGCACACAATGTCGGCAAATTTTTCTTCCTCCAAAAGCAACGGAACTTCGTAAATTGACGCTACGTTCATATTTTCGATGACGCACGATTTATCAACATTGCAGAACAACGCGAGCTTTTCGCGCATTTCGTCGGAAATATGATGCTCGGTGCGGCACACAAGAGCATCGGGTTTTATTCCGAAGGACAGCAAATCCTTTACGGAATTTTGCGACGGTTTTGTTTTCATCTCGTCGGCGAAATTCAAATAAGGAATCAACGTGACATGAATGTACATAACATTTTCCGCGCCGACATCGCGGCTTGTTTGCCGAATCGCCTCGATGAAAGGCAGACTTTCAATATCGCCGACAGTGCCGCCGATTTCGGAAATTATTATATCCGAGCCGGCATTTTGGCTCGCGCGATAAATTTTTTCTTTAATTGCGTCGGTGATGTGCGGAATAACCTGTATCGTCGCGCCTTTGTACTTGCCGTTCATCTCGCCGTTAAGCACTTCGCGATAAATTTTTCCGGTTGAAACGCTGTTTGCCGCGCTCAAATTTTCGTCGATAAACCGTTCGTAATGTCCGAAGTCGAGGTCAACTTCCGCGCCGTCTTCCGTGACAAAAATTTCGCCGTGCTGATACGGACTTAAAAGACCGGGGTCTTGATTGATGTAGGGGTCGAATTTTTGAATCGTCACCTTGTATCCGCGCGCCTTTAAAAGCCGCCCCAAAGATGCCGCCGTGATTCCTTTGCCCAACCCCGAACAAACGCCCCCGGTCATAAAAATGTATTTCGCGCTCATTTAACATGTCCCTTTCGAGATATAGCAGTTTTTATAAGATGTTCGGAAAATTTCCGTACCGAAGCAAAAACTGCTGCATCAAACTTCTTTCAGTTTCTCATACATTTCAATTGTGCCGATGTCGTGGCACTCGCCGTTCATTTTATATACGTACACATCGCGGATGCGATACAGCCATTGCGGAAACGAGCCGATTAAATCGGCGTTACCGCCCTCATCCAGATATTTTTTAACCAACGGAACGGTGTCGCGGCGAAAAAAATATGTTGCGTAAATTGCTAAATTCGATTTGGGCTGCGCGGGTTTTTCTTCGAGGTCGAGAACTTTGCCGTTTTCGTCCGACAGCGCGACAGCGAATGCTTTTATTTTTTCCGAGTCATCCATGACTTTTCCGCAAAGAGTGTCGCAACCGGTTTTGCGGAAAACGTCGTATTGTTCGCGCAAATCGTATGTGAAAAAATTATCGCCGGCAACAACGACGATTTCGTCGTCGATTTTTTTTTCGTCAATCACGAACTGAACATCTCCGACCGCGCCGCGTCGATTTTCGTTTGAAGTTGTACCGTCGTCGAGAACGTGCAGAGATGCGTTGTTTTTTTTCGCCGCCCACTCGCAAAAATGCGGATAAAATTTGCTGTTCGTTACAACAAAAATTTCGTCCGCGCCCGGAATCGCGTTAATCCGGTCGATAATGCGGTCGATGACCGTCGAGCCGCGAAAGGGCAGCAGCGGTTTGGGTGTGTTTTCGGTAAGCGGATACATGCGCGTTGCGTAGCCCGCGGCGAGGATTATTGCTTTCATAAAAAACCTCCTGCTTTCGGGAAAATTTTTTTTATTATTTCGGAAAAATTTTGCGGCAACGGTGCTTCCCATGCCGTGCCGACGGGATACATTGATTCGGCGGCAATTTCAAGACGGCGGCAATGCAAAAGCTGCCCTGAGCATTGAAGACTGTTCGCGGCGTCGGGAGAATGCGTAGCCATACGTCCCCGGCGTTCATTGCGCGCTCGGCGCGTATATTTTTTGTCGCCGACAAGCGGATGCCCGATTGAGGCCAAATGTGCGCGAATTTGATGCGAACGCCCGGTTATCGGAAAAACGGAAAGCAGTGAATATTCGCCGGAAACGGCAAGAACGGTAAAAGATGTAACGACGACCGCAGGCGGCGCGTTATCCGATTCCGAATTTATTTCCGGCTTGATTTCCTGATTCATTTCAGATTTCATTTCCGGTTTTGAGCGAACGCCTGATTTTGAAGTTTCGGGCGTTACGATTCGGGCGACGTTTCGCTTTTCATCTTTTTCGTAAAAATCCTCCAACAGACGCCGTTCCCCTACCCTGCCCGCGACGCCGTGCGCCAACGCGATATATTCTTTTTTCATGCCGCGATTCGCGAACAAAAAATTTATCGCTTGAAGCGCGTGTAAAGTTTTTCCGCAAATTACAAGCCCGGATGTATTTACGTCCAAACGATTGCAAATGCCCGGCGTGAAATCGGCGTTTTCGCCGTTATACGCGCCGCTTTCCTGGAGGTAAAACAAAATTTGCGGAAGCAACAGTTTTTTCGAATTCAACCGGTCGTGATTTTTGAGATTTCCGGCTTGCGAAAAAACGCCGACATGCTTATTTACAACAAGCAAATTCTCGTCCTCGAAAATAATTCCTTCAAGCGGCGCGGCTTTTTCAAAAACACGAGCCTTGCGACAAGTTTCAAGCGTTTCCTCCGAAAGAAAAAATCGCAACTCGTCGCCCTCGCGCAAAATTTCGCTTCCTGCGGCTCGCGCGCCGTTGAGTTTGATTCGTTTTTTGCGCAGCATTTTATAAATGAAAGAATGCGGCGCATTGTTTAAGTACGCAAAAAGGAACTTGTCCAAGCGGCGACCGGCATTTTCGGAAGAAATAGTCACAGCAAAAACCTTTCCTTTACTTTGCCCGCAACAATTTCAGGCGCAAGGTCGGGAGTGTCAATTTTCATGCAACCCATCCTCTACCCGTTTTTGTGCATCCAAATCAAATATGCGTTCATAAAATTATCAATCGCGCCGTCCATTACGGCTTGAACGTTGCCGGTTTCTTCGTCGGTGCGGTGGTCTTTGACGAGAGTGTACGGGCAAAAAACGTACGAGCGAATTTGACTGCCCCAAGCGTTGTCCTTGGTTTCGCCGCGAATGCCGCTGAGTTTTTCCAAATGCTCTTCTTTTTGGCGCAGGAATAATTTCGATTGCAACATTTTCATGGCGCGGTCGCGATTTTGAATTTGACTGCGCTCGTTTTGACATTGCACGACAATGCCGGACGGCAGGTGCGTTATGCGCACGGCGGATTCCGTTTTGTTTACATGCTGACCGCCCGCGCCGCCGGAACGATACGTGTCGATTTTCAAATCTTCCGATGCGATTTCAATGCCGGATGCTTCGTCAAGTTCGGGCATAACGTCGCAGGACGCAAACGACGTGTGCCGTCGTCCGCCGGAATCAAACGGCGAAATGCGCACAAGCCTGTGAATCCCCTTCTCGCTTCGGAAATAACCAAAAGCGTTTTCGCCGGAAACCTGAAACGTTACGGATTTTACACCCGCTTCGTCGCCGTCGAGCAAATCCAAAATTTCGAATTTGAAGCCGCGCTTTTCCGCCCATTTATTGTACATTCGCAAAAGCATCGCTGCCCAGTCGCAGGATTCTGTGCCGCCCGCGCCGGGATGAATCGTGACAATTGCGTTGTTAATATCGTATTCGCCGGAAAGCAGCGTTTCCGTGCGAAGCCGTTCATATGCTTCAACAAATGCCGCTGCCTGTTCCTTTGCTTCCGGAATCAAATCGGCATCCTGTTCCTCAATGCCCATTTCCGCAAGCGTGAAGGCATCGTCAAACAAGCCCTGCACACGTTCGAACGAGCCGACTTTGTTCTTTAATATTTTGAGTTCCTTGAAAATTCGCCCGGAATTTTCGCGGTCGTTCCAAAAGTTCAGTTTTTGCGTTTCCGATTCAAGCGATTCAATTTGAGCCTTCGCATTAGCGAGGTCAAAGTGAGTTCCCCATTTCAATTAACTTCGCTTTGTACGGCGCAAGCGTGCGCTTTAATTCTTCAAGCTCAATCATTTTTTTCACCCTATCAATGAGCAAAAGTCGCGATGCTCAAATTTTGTAACACAAGTGTAACATGGAATTAGACAAAGGCGCAAACATGCTGTAAAATTTGTTTCGCGAGAAAAAATTTTTTTTGGAGTGATTTTCATGTTGTTACAAGACGCTTGGAAACGCATTGCATTTGACACGCAAAATCAACCGGTGAAACACGTTTGGGACGAGTTTCACAACAAAGAAAAAGCCGCTTACGTCGGCATTTTAAAAGAAAAAAAGACGCGCATAGAAGGCACTGTTACGGAGCTTGCCGAGGGCTTCCGCATGACAAACGTGCAGGTATGCGCGTTTTTGGATGGAATTCACGAGTGCGTTGACGGTCTGCCGGAAATCGGCACAATCGAGGACAGCACCGCGATTGCCTTCGACATCGAATTTGACCGGCTTTACAAGCAAATGGTCGAATACAAAGCCGATAATTTGTACAACTTGCCGGAATGGGACAATGTTTTCCCGCCCGAAAAGCAAAAAGAGCTTTATCGCGAACAAAAAAGTTCGCACACTGTTGTTCGCAACGAAGCAAAAATCGGTCGCAACGAACCCTGCACTTGCGGAAGCGGAAAGAAGCATAAAAAATGCTGCGGAGCGGCATAGATTCCGCCGGAGATTTTATTCGCAACGGCGGACTTGTTGTGTTTCCGACGGAAACGGTTTACGGACTCGGCGCGGACGCTTTTAATCCTGACGCTGTTGCGAAAATTTACGCCGCGAAGGGTCGCCCCGGCGACAACCCGCTTATTTTGCATATCGCAAATGCGGGCGATTTTTCGCGCCTTGCGCACGAACCGCCGGATTACGCCTTTGCACTTATCGAAAATTTTTGGCCGGGGCCGCTCACGCTTGTTGTGCGCAAAAATCCGACATTGCCGGCATGGCTCGGCGGGCATCCGAGCGGCACGACCGAAACCGTCGGTATACGAATGCCGGCGCATCCCGTTGCGAGGGCGTTAATCGAAGCGTCGGGTTGTGCGATTGCCGCGCCGAGCGCAAACAAAGCCGGCAAACCGAGCCCGACGAGCCTCGCGCACGTACTCGAAGATTATAATGAAGCCGAACGCAACGGCATTTTTTTTCTTGATGACTCCGAGCGAAACGACGAATTTATCGGGCTTGAATCGACAGTCATTGATGCTACGGGCGACAAGCCCGTTATTTTGCGTCACGGCGGCATTACGGCAGAAGAAATTCTATCGGTAACCAACCGGCTGCCAACAGAAACAGCGAACGCTTCCCGTTGCGCAATAGCAACAGTGAGCGAAGCGAACGCTTCCCGTTGCGCAACAGAATTTGAACCGGCGCGAAAATCCCCGGAAAATCCCCGTTCCCCCGGAATGAAATACAAACACTACGCACCGCGCGCGGAAATGACGATACTTTCGGGTCGGCCGGAAAAAATCGCGGAGTATATCTCAAACGTCGGGGCGGGAAAAATCGGCGCGTTGGTAAGCGCGGAAACAGCGACGCATCTCCCCTGCCCTGCTCCGCCGAATTTGAAAATTCTCCCGCTCGGCGACGACGCGAGCGGCGATAAAAAAATCATAGCGCGAAACCTTTTCGCTAATTTGCGAAAATTTGACAGCCTCGGTGTTGATATAATTTTCGCCGAAGCCGTTTGCGAAAGCGGAATCGGCGCGGCAATAACGGACAGAATGCGCAAAGCCGCAGAGGGGCGCGCAGTAAGCGTCTGATTTTGCAATGTGAGGGACGTGTTAAAAGTGTCTGAAATAATTTTTGTATGCACGGGAAATACCTGTCGTTCGCCTATGGCGGCCGCGCTTGCTGCTGCCATTTTCGAGCGCGAGGGCATAGAAATTGCGGTATCGTCGGCGGGAGTTTTCGCCTCATCCGGTGCCGGCGCAAGCAAAAATGCCGTTCTTGCGATGGAGCATGAAAATCTCAATTTGCGCGAGCATAAATCCCGCGTGACGGCGACTGAAATTCTCGAAAACGCCGTACTTGTTCTCACAATGACGCGCTCGCATCTTTCGCATGTTAAAGCCGCCGGCCCCGCCGCAAACGCATTCACATTGGGCGAATATGCCGGCGACTGCGCCGACGTTGCCGACCCTTTCGGCGGCGATTTGGAAGAATACAAAGCCTGCGCCGCTCAAATAAAAAAACTTCTCGAAGCGTGCGTCGAGAAGTTTCGCGCAGAGCAACACCGATAATGCGAACCCGCAGTTAAAGATAACAGCCCGCCGAAAATGCCTTGTGGCAAGCGACCGGTCTTTTTTTCGGATGTTTTTCCCGAAAAAAAGACATCGAGCGAGCCGTTCACAATGCATCGGCGGGCTGTTATTTCAACCACGGATTCGCATCTATGGTATCGGCTTAAAAAAAACTCTGCGGGCGAACGTGTGAAACAATTGTTAAAAACGGAGTCGGATTGCTTCTGACAGTACCGACCGTTGCGGCAAGCGAATTAACAAAGCCGGAATTATTGACAATGCGGCTGATGTCTCCCCGCTCGGCGGCGGCGCGCACGCGGCTGTGGTTCATGCGCACAGAACCGTCACGATTTACCGTTATGCCCATCTGCCTGAGTTCATCGGGATTATCGCGAACAATGCTCGCAAGTTCCCGCTCCAGCCTTGTAACGCTTCGCCCGCCGTACTCTCGCGCCGACGACAACATGTCATTAAACGAATTCACAACTCTGCGCACAGCTTGCAATTGTTCGTCGGCGTTGTTTGTGTTGCCGCTTACATCCTGCAAATTGTTAAGCGTTCCGCGAACTCTGTCGGCCTCTCGGGTAAATTGGCGCGAAACCGCATCGGGAATATTCCTGCGCCATGAGCCGTCGAAACTTCTGCTTGTTGACGAGCCGCCGCGATTTCTGTTCAAAATATCCGTTGCGTTTCGATTTTGACTCATAATTACTTGGTCACGAATTGTCATAGTTTTCCCCCTCAATAAAAAAGATGCTTTCTCAGGAGAATAGCATCCGAAAAACTGCGACTCAATGAATTTACATATTCAACACAAATCCTGCATAAACAACCGGTCGCTCAACACGCAGAGAGTGTCGAAAAATTACGCTTTCGCATATGCCGCATCTCGGCAACCGGTCTGAATCCGCCGGTTTCCTGCGATGCCGACACAGCTTATTTTTCAACACTCTCTGTCTCTATATACATCTGCAATTCAAATTGCACGTCATCGTATTCAAAACAAAGCTCGCCTCCGAGCTTGTCGCAAGTTTGCGCCATACTTCTGAGGCCTATGCCGTGATTTGCCTTGTCGGCTTTGGATGTTGCCAAAAATTTTCCGTCGGAACGCGGCTTTGTGCCGATTGTGTTTACTATGCGACACAAAAATTGCGCACCGGCAGCCCGGATTTCCACTTTAATGAATTTGCATTTTTCCGACGAACGACCGCAAGCCTCGATTGCGTTATCCAAAGCGTTGCTCAAAAGCGTACATATTTCAACCGATATATCCGGCAGTCCTTGCGGAATGTCCATTTTCAATGTGAAATCAATATTGTTGCCGACCGCCTCTGCTTTTTTTGAAGTCAACACAGCATCAAGCATTACATTTCCCGTATCAAGTGTGAGAGTCAGCGGCTTTTTGCCCGATAACTCCGAAATATATGCCCTGAGTTCGTTTTCTTTTCCCAATAAAGCATGAATCATATCAATACTGTGCCTGAAATCATGTGACATCAGCCGTTTTTCCGCCAAATTATCAGCCAACCCCGTTATATAGTTTTGCTGCGTTTCATTTTGAAATTTTTGCAAAATCAAGAGTCGTGATTTTTCATTTTGCCGGATTAAATTTTCAATGAGAACAAGAACAAGCACGTTTGCCACAACTACACTGTTCCTGATTAAAGGGCCGATTGCAAAAACACCGTCTTCCGCAACGGTATGAATAAATTGGTGCGTAACAAAGGAAGTAACCATCATAAGCAAGCAAAAAATTATACCGAGCCTCGTTGTAACAAAATCCATCAGTCCCGGTTTTAACCGCCTGACCGCAAAAACAAACAGCAGCATCAGCAAACAGGAAATCTTGAGAAAAACAATCGGATATGCCGCAGTCGGGAAGAAATGCACTACTATGCTGACTGATATTATATCCGAGGTTACCCATGTTAAATGATGCAGCCCTGCAACCGCAGCTATAATTACAGGCTTTCTTCGGAAAAAAACCCAACCGATAATTGCAGTCCTTGTTACCGAAATAAAAGCCCCTGCCCAATGGCCGACAACCTCCGTCGCGGGAAGAAATACAACCGCTGTCGCAAAAACAAAAGTGAGAATTTTCCACACGACATGAATATTTCGCTTGTCCTGCAAAAATGATTGCATGAATAAATATGTCAGCCCTGTCACTATAATCGACACGGATATATAAGCAAAATTAACGTAAGCGATACTCATTAAAAATCACCTTCGCCGATTCTTTGTATTTTCTGCCGACGGGTATTTTTAAAAAATCGCCCCGGAGCACGACCTGATTATTAACCAACGCAAAAATATATTTCATATTAACCAAATATGATTGATGCACTCGAACAAAACCCGGCAAATCAAATTGCGACAGCCGACCGTAAAAAATAAATGTATCGTCCTTCGTCACGGCCGTTACATAATGAAGTTTGCTTTCGAAATAAATTACCGCCGACAGGTTCAACTCTGCTTCCGCGCCGCTGCCTTTAAGTTTAACAATAAAACTGCCGATATCGCTCTTGCGGCGACGCTCTTCAAATAACCTGTTCATTAAACCGCTCACGGCCTGCACTGTTACCGGCTTAGACAAATATGCTCGCGCATTGTATCTGTACCCCTGCGCTATTTCTTCGCTCATTTTCGTGACAAATATTATGTCCGTATCCAAGTCAACTTTTCTGATTTGCTCCGCCGTGTCAAATCCGTCCGGGCTCGGCATATCTACGTCCAAGAAAATAAAATCAAATTTTTCGGGCAGATATTCCCGCAACAAGGATTTGCCGTTGGTGTAGGCTTGAATTTTACAGTCATTTTTTTCGATGCTGTGCATGTATTCCGCAATTATTCCGCAAAGATGACCTCGGCATTTGTCGTGGTCGTCACAAACGGCGATATTCATGGTATCCCTCGCTTTCCGGTATGATTTTTCAGGCCGAATTATAGCAGTTTTTGCATCGGAACAAAAAATTTGCCGCACGTTCGCGCCCTTTGAAACCGAATCAAAATCATGTTAAACTGTCTCGGAAGGACGTGATTTTATGATTCAGGTAGCAATCAACGGTTACGGAAATCTCGGGCGCGGAGTGGAAACATCGTTGGCGAATTTTCCCGATATGGAACTTGCGGCGGTTTTTACGCGGCGCAAACCCGCCGACGCGCTTAAAATTTCATCTCGTGTGCCGGTGGTGAACGTAAATGACGCAGCTAAATGGACAGACAAAATAGACGTAATGCTTTTGTGCGGCGGTTCGGCAATGGATTTGCCCGAGCAAGGGCCGGAATTTGCCGGCATGTTCAACACGGTTGACAGCTTCGATACACATGCGAAAATTCCCGAATACTTGGCGAAAATTGATGCCGCCGCAAACAAAAGCGGCAAGCTCTCAGTTGTTTCCATAGGATGGGACCCCGGACTTTTCTCATTGATGCGCATGTACATGGGCGCGATTATGCCGAACGGACTGACCTATTCGTTTTGGGGCGACGGCGTAAGCCAAGGTCACTCCGACGCAATTCGCCGCGTTGAGGGCGTAATCGGAGCGGTGCAGTACACGCGCCCGGTTGCCGACGCAATGCAACGTGTTCGAAACGGCGAGTTACCCTCGCTCAAACTCAGCGAAAAACACACCCGCGAATGTTTTGTTGTTGCCGCAGAAAACGCCGACAAAGAGCGCATCGCCAATGAAATCCAAACCATGAAACATTATTTTGACGGATACGACACAACGGTTCATTTCATTACATTGGAAGAATTGCACGAGAACCACTCCACGCTGCCTCACGGCGGCAATGTAATTCACTCGGCAAAAACCGGCGCGAGCAATGCTCATGCGCTGGAATTTTCCTTGAAACTCGGCTCGAATCCGGAATTTACCGCATCGGTTATGCTTGCGTATGCACGGGCAGCGTATCGGCTCAACTCCGCCGGAGAAACAGGCGGGCGCACCGCTTTTGACATCGCACCGAAATTTCTTGCCGCCGGAACGCCCGACGAAATTGTGCGAGGATTACTGTGAAAATATTAACAGCCATGAGCGGCGGAGTAGATTCATCGGTGGCGGCGCATTTGCTCAAAGCGGACGGACACGAACTCATCGGCGCAATGATGCGTTTTTTTGATGCCGGGGACATAGCCGGGAACACATATGAGGCTTTTCAACATTCTCTCGAAGCCGTGACAGGTGCATCTGCCGGGCAAAAATTACACGTGTCGGGTGTTGCGCCGCGTTCCTGCTGCACGCTTTCCGATGCCGAAGACGCGCGCGCCGTCGCAAATGCATTGGATATTCCGTTTTACGTGTTCAATTTTTCGGAAAATTTCGCCGAAGCCGTTATGAACAAATTTGTTCGCGCATATCTCGCAGGTACAACGCCGAACCCATGCATCGACTGCAATCGCTTTTTAAAGTTCGAAAAATTTCTGCATCGCGCAACAGAGCTTGATTGCGACAAAATCGCGACCGGGCATTATGCGCGAATTTCTGCCGACGCGAACGGTCGATTTCTTCTGCGTACCGGCGCGGACACAACAAAAGACCAAAGCTATGTTCTGTACGCAATGACGCAAGCCCAACTTTCACGCACGATTTTCCCCCTCGGCGAATTAAAAAAGGAAGAGGCTCGCGAAATCGCGCAAAAAATGGGCTTCGTCAACGCGCAAAAACGTGACAGCCAAGACATATGTTTCGCTCCGGACGGCGATTACGCCGGGTTTATTCGGCAGCGAACCGGCGCAACAAAAAAAGGCCGCTTCATCGACAGAAGCGGCAAAATTTTGGGCGAACATAAAGGCATCGTACATTACACAATCGGGCAACGCAAAGGCTTGGGCATATCCGCGCCCGAGCCGCTTTTCGTGCTTGCGGTAAATGCCGACGATAACACCGTCACCCTCGGCGCAAACGAAGACCTTTTTACAAGAAAGCTCACCGCCCGCGACGTAAATTTTATTCCTTTCGACAGGCTCGACAGCCCGCTTCGCGCGACGGCGAAAATTCGTTATGCCCACGCACCCCAACCCGCAACAATTTTTCAAACCGCTCCCGACGAAATTGTTTGCGAATTCGAGCAACCGCAACGCGCAATCACGCCGGGGCAGGCCGTTGTTTTTTACGACGGCGACATTGTTATCGGCGGCGCAACCATACTCGGATAGCCGGGGACAAATTTCGACAGCCGAGCCTTCCCTCGAAGCCAAAAACTCTTTCGGCGGCAGTCCGGTTATTTTAGCTGCCGAGCACTCCCTCGAAGTCGAAAACGCTGTTCGTATCGACGCCGGCCAAATGATTCAAATCCTCAAAGCGGTAGCCCATATCCTTGTATTTTACAATCAGGTCGCCCAAAATTTCGGCGTTGGTTTTCGAAACATTGTGCAACAGTATTATCGCGCCCGGATACGTGCGCGGAAGCAACTTCGCAAAGGCTTCTTCGTGAGACGGTTGATTGTCAACCTCCCAATCCTTGTACGCCGTTGACCAAAAAACCGTTTTGTATCCTAACTCCTGCGCGTGTTTTAAATTTGTTTCGTTGAACGTACCCGACGGCGGACGATAAAATTTCGGCAACTCTTCGCCGGTAACTTCTTTGTAAACATCCTCTACTTTCGCAAGCTCTTTTGCAAAAGCATCTTTACATAAAACTTTGCTCATATCGGGGTGCGTCATCGTGTGATTTGCCACGATATGCCCCTCTTGCACCATGCGCAAAATAAGCTCCCGCTCGTCACGAATATACGTTCCGACAAGAAAAAACGCCGCCGGAACTTCGTGCTCCGCAAGTGTGTCTAAAATTCCGGCGGTTAAACCGTTTTCATACCCCGCGTCAAAGGTCAAATATAAAACCTTATCGTTCTCGTTCCCCATAAAAAACGCATCGAATTGCGCCAAATGTTCCGCGCTTGCGTTGGCCTCGGGTCTTCCTCCGTCTTTGGGAAAATGAATCCCCCAACTCTCGGCAAGGACGGTGCTTGCAAAAAAAATTACAGCGGCAATCGAAATACATATTCCGAAACATTTCGAAATTTTCATAAAAATTCACCTCGGACAATATTTTGCATTTCCGAGTGATTTTTTATTACGGCAAAATTTGCAAATATGATGAATAAAATTTGGGGGGCGTCGCCCCCTCTCACGCGCTGCGCGCGTTGGCCGGGCGGCCTCGCTGACGCGACCCGACTTCGCCGGGGGACAGCCCAAGCCCCCACCCGCTTTTTAAAGGGTGGCGCGGGAAACGTTCGCTTCGCTCACTGCGCCCTCTAAAAGCGGGGCAAAAATTATTAAAAAATCGCGCAAAGCGCGATTTTAATAAAGTTTTTGTCGAACTTTTTTCAAAAAGTTCGTGGGGTGCGGGGCGAAGCCCTGCGGTTTTGATGTTCATTCGCGATATGATATACTTAGGGAGTGTGGATTATTTTTATGAGGTGGGGCTTATGTCTAACATGATTGCTGTCGGTGTTTATTATTTTGTGGTGCTGCTTTTAATTGCAATTTTGATTGCGGTGCGGGCAAATTCGAACACACGTAAAAATAAAATGCTGTTGTTTCTGTGTTTTAACATGATTGTTTGGACTCTGCTGAATATTGCCGAGCAACTCGTGGTGCATCCGGATTTAAATATTTTTGTTTGGAATCTCGGTTTAATACCGCCGGGGTTTGCAGCGGCAATTCTCTTCGTGCTTACGTATAATTTTCTCGTGCCCGAACGCAAACTGCCGAAATTCGCATATGTTTTGGTGTTTGCGATTCCTGTGATGACAGCGTTTGTCGCACTTACGGCAAATTTTCATCCGTTTTTGAGAAACATGCAAAACATTACCGTATGGCCTCGTTACATAGAATATTCGAGGGGCTTGTGGTTTTATGTACACACGGCCGGCGCAGTAATGAACACAATCGCAGGTATTGTCGTGTTAATCGGAGCATTTAATAAAAACAAGCGACCCGCCGGTTTATTTTTGGCGGGTATTTTTATAATGCTCGTCGGCGTGGCATTAACTACGCCGGGCGTTTATATGCTCAACATAAATCCGGCATCCGTAACCGGCGGATTCGCGATGATTTTTTTATACACGGCGTTTACGGACGGCCGCCAAAGCGTACATTTTCGTTTGCTTAATACGCTGAAAAGCCGCATAACCTTTCCGGTTGCAATGGTAGTGTGCGCACTTGTTATAACTTCTGTTTTGTATGCGGCAAGAAGCACGAGATTAACCGTTGAAAGCATGGAAGCCGAACGAGCGGAGGCAGTGGCTTCTGCGGTAAGCGCGCATATTGATACGCTTGAACAGCAAACCGTTACTGCGGCGGCCGCATTGTCCGGAAGCGCGGAATTGATTCGGCTTATGAACGCCGGCAACAGGGAAGACATTTGGCAATACACTGCCGACAGGCTCGAAATTTTGGGAGTGGATTCCATTATTGTTACCGACGCTCAAGGCATAGCGGTTGCGCGTTCATTGTTGCCCGAACGCTACGGCGATGATGTAAGCGGCGGGCCTTCAATTTCCGCAGGCATTCGCGGCGACGAAATTACCGTTTTTATGCCGACGCCCACAGCCCCTATCGTTCTCACAACGGCCATGCCGATTTTCGACGACGGCAGAATAATCGGTGTGGTTGCGGTTAATTTTGATGTGGGCATGAATCATTTTTTGGATAATTTGAAAGATATTTTCGGCGTTGAATTTATGGTTTTCGTACCCGACGGATACGGCGGTGCTGTTTCGGTTCCGTCTACCGTTATAAACCCCGAAACAAACGAACGCATCGAAGGCTTGGCGGCAGAAAGCCATATTGTTTCCGCCGTTTTCGGCGACCGCCGGCAGATATCCTGCACGCCGGATTTATTCGGCGTACCGTATCTTGCTAATTTTTTTCCGCTTAACGGTGCCGTTGAGCCGGCGGGTATGCTTTTTGTGGGGCATTCATTGGAATACAGCCTGAATACTGTAAGCGATTTGCAGCGCAACATGATGTTAATCAATCTTTTAGGGCTTGTCGTTACCGCTGTGTTTATGTACGCAATGATACGCAAATCCTTAAAGCCGCTTGACGAACTGCGTTCCGTTGTAACAAACGTTGCAGCGGGCAAAATCAACGTAAACACCGCGCAAATCACCGACGATGAAATCGGCGTTCTGACATCCGATGTAATAAACCTCACCGACGTAATCAAAAATATTATCTCAGACCTGACCCGCATCGACCGCGAATTTAACGTAATCGGAGATATTGAGTACAGGGCGGATTCCGGCAAATATGAAAATTCTTTCAGGGAAGTCGTGGAAAGTGTAAATAATATTGTGGCGCGCCAAGCAGATGATGTCGCAGCTACACTCGAGGTAATTAACCGCATCGCCGAAGGCGATTTTAACGCACCGATTAAAGATTTGCCCGGCAAGAGAAATTTATTGCCGCAAACTCTTCGCGCTGTAACCGCAAACCTCAAAGAGCTTTACGAATCGGCGGTTTATCTGGCGGAAAACGCCGCCGAGGGTAATCTTGAGGCAAAAATTGATGCCGAAAAATTCAGCGGCAGTTGGGCGGAGCTTGTGCGCACGTTGAATAATTTAATGGAATCGGTTGAAGCACCCCTTACCCAAATCGAACACAACATGGAGTTAATGGCAAAAGGCGATTTTTCGCGAATCGAAGGAGACTTCAAGGGAGTTTTTCAAAAAGTAAAGCAGGCCTGCAATTTCAACAACAAAACAACTTTATCGTATATCAACGACATAGCGGATGTACTGGACAAAATGGCGCACGGCGATTTAACCGTTTCAATCAGCAAGGATTACATCGGCGCATACGCATCCATCAAAGCCGCGTTATCCACGATTTTGGAGTCGCTCAACCAAACAGTGGCAAGTATTCAATCCGCAACGAGTCAAGTGGTTGCCGGCGCAGAGCAAATAAATAACGGAGCCTTGCAACTTGCCGACGGCTCTTCGAGGCAAAATGCCGCAATACAGGAATTAACCGCGTCGATGCAAATTATCGACCAAAAGGCGAAAGAAAGTGCCGAAAATGCCGAAAATGCAAACGAACGCGCTGAAAAATCCACAACATATGCCAAACAGGGCGACGAAGTTGTTAAGTCCATGCTCGCTTCAATAGACAACGTAAAGGCATCCGGCGACGAAATTTCAAAAATTATCAAAGTAATATCCGACATTGCGTTTCAAACAAACCTGCTTGCATTAAATGCGGCGGTTGAAGCGGCGCGGGCCGGCGAACACGGCAGAGGTTTTTCCGTAGTGGCAGAGGAAGTCAGAAATTTAGCGGGCAGAAGCAAGCAATCCACGGACGAAACCTCAGTAATCATAGACGCCAACGGGAAAAACACCGACAACGTTCAGGGCGCGGCAAAAAATGTTGTCGAGTCCTTCTCTACAATTGCGGACAATATTTCTGCAATGTCCGGCATCATTGCGGATATTGCAGAAATGTCGCGGGAACAGGCGGATTCAATTTCTGTTATAAACAGCAACATAGCCGAAATATCCAAAGTTGTGCTTGAAAATTCGTCAACCGCAGAAGAATCTGCCGCCGCTTCCGAAGAGCTTAATTCCCAAGCGGAAATGTTGCAAACACTGGTTTCATTCTTCAGGCTGAAATAATCAATACGTGTACTCCTTGAGGGCTCCGCCCTCAAACTCCCGCAAGGGGACTATGTCCCCTTGACCCCGTCAAAGAATCGCGCGAATGCGCGATTCTTGTTAAATTTTACTTTTTTTAAAAAGTTCGCCGGGTACGGGGCTGAGTCCCGCGAACTTGAAAGGAAGTTGCAATCGTGCAAATTCAATTTATTCTCGGCGGTCCCGGAACGGGAAAATCTACATATGTTTTGCAGGAAATGTGTCGCGCGGTGCAATCGGATTTCGCCGCGCCGTTGTATTATCTTGTTCCCGAGCAGTTTTCGTTGCAGTCGGAACGGCTTTTGCTCGAAGCGGAAAACGGTCGTGCGGCAACAACTCGCGTGCAGGTGCTGAGCTTTAATCGGCTCGCGCATCGGCTTTTTTCCGTACTCGGCGGTTTGCCGGGAAAACACGCCGACGATTTGGGCAAACAAATGCTTCTTCGCAAAGTTATTTTCGAGGTGGCGGGCGAAACGGAATTTTACAAAAGCGCGACGGACAAGCAGGGTTTTGTTTCGGAACTCGGCAGAACAATCACGGAGCTGAACCATTATCGCGTGAGCGCGGCGGATTTGCGCGACCGCGCGGCGGACTCGACTCCGGCGTTTGCGGCAAAATTACGCGATATTGCCACGATTTTACAAAAATATCGCGAGGCCGTTACCGGGCGGCACATTCTCACCGACGACATGCCGGAAATCCTTTGCAACAGGCTTGCCGAGCTGCCCCCCGGCGAAAGTTTTCCGCTTTTGGACGGCGCGATGTTTTGGATTGACGGATTTTCCGGCTTCACCCCGCAAGAGCGACACGTTTTGCAACACATTTTAAAACGCGCCGAAAAAATCACTCTGACGCTCACCCTCAAAGATGAAATCTCCCGCGCACCGCGCGACACAATCGAAAAAATCGAGACATTCGCACATTCCCTCCGCGCGCAAATTCTCCCGCACATACACATGAAGGAAAATTTTCGCCACGTAAACGCGCCGGGGCTTCGATATTTTGTTAATAATTTTGGGCTTCGCCCCCCGCACCCCAATATCCCCTTGACCCCTACAGAGAAACCGCGCGAAGCGCGGTTTCTCAATAAAAGTTTTTTTGAAGGGGGCTTGGGGGAAACTTTTTTTTCAAAAAAAGTTTCCCCCAAAGAAAACATAGAAATCATATCATCAGCGGATAAATACGGCGGAGTTTATGCGGCCGCGCACAGTGTTTTGCGGCTGCGGGAGAAAGGTTATCGTTTCAGAGACATTGCGATTTTGTGCGGCGACCGCGAGCAATATGAAAAAATTTTGCAAACTGTTTTCGACCGCGAAAAAATTCCCGTTTTCGTTGATACGGAAATTGATATTTTGTCGCATCCGCTTACCGAATTGATTCGTGCCGCGCTGGATATTTTTGTGAAAAATTGGAGCATCGAAAGCGTGTTTCGCTTTTTAAAAACGGGGCTTGCCGGCGCAGACAGGGATACCATTGATATTTTAGAAAATTACGCGCTTGCAAACGGCATAAACTCGTATCGGTGGCGATACGAATTCCACGACGAAATTGCCGAAGCCGGGCGCGAAATACTGCTTCGCGGGCTTGCGCCGCTTACATCGAAAAAACCAAATCAATCGGTAGAGCAGTTACCAATTGAAAGCGATTCCCGCAGCGCGATTGGTTTTTGCAAATCTTCCGACACGGTTAAAAATTACTCGAAACGTGTTTTTGATATGCTGTTCGGGCTGAATGTTCCCGAAACTTTGCAAAGTTGGTTCGACACGCACATGCTTTCCGGCGACCCGCAAACAGCGCGTATTCACGGGCAAATTTGGCCGAAAATTTGCGAGGTCTTTGATAAATTGGTCGAAATTTTGGGCGACGAAAAAGTCGAGCTGAAAACTTTTGCGGCAACCCTCGACGCAGGATTTGTACAAGTCGGGTTGGGGCGTATTCCGCCGACCCTTGACCAAGTTGTTTTAGGCGATATTGCGCGTTCGCGTTATCCGCAAATCAAGGCGATGATTGTGCTTGGCGCGAACGACGGCGTTTTGCTGCCCACGCCGACACAATCCGGATTGTTCACCGACCACGAACGCAAATTGCTGAACAATTCCGGGATAAATGCTAAACCCGGTCGATTTGAAGTCGCGCCGGAAAACGCCGTTCGAATCAGCGAGCAAACATATAATTTGTTCTGCGCGCTTTCGCAACCGAGCGAAAAACTCATCTTGATTTACTCGGCGGGCGAAGCCGGAAAACCGTTGCGCCCGTCGCCGATTGTAAAGAAAATTCAAGCGTTGTTCCCGGGGCTTGAAACAACGCCCGCTCCCCTCCCCTCCGAGGACGCGGCCGATATGAGCGTGTTTTTCGCGCCGGTGAGGCTGTCGTCGCCTAACACCGCCGGAAGCACAATTTTCACCGCCGCAACGCGCCTCGAAGCCTTTGCGCGTTGTCCGTTTGCGTACTATATGGATTATCTTTTGCGCGTTCGTCCGCGAAAATATTTTGAAGTTTTGCCGGCCGACCTCGGCAAACTCTTTCACGAGGTCATTGCAGATTTCACGAAACGTGGAAATTTCGACGCAACGCGGGACGAAATTAACGCCGAAGTTAATGCTCTTGTTGACGCGCTCGACCTCGAAAATTCGATTTTTTACAGCTCGGCGCGAAACAAATATGTATTGGATAAAGTGCGGCGCGTTGCGGCAGCGTCGTGTCACGCGCTTTGTCGCCAAATAAAAAACGGGCAGTATCGCCCGGGAATGACAGAACAGGAAATTTTGCACAACATCGCCCTCAACGACGGACGAATGCTGTCGCTTTCCGGCCGCGTTGACCGCGTGGATTTTTCCGACACAAATCAAATTCGCATAGTGGATTACAAATCCGGCGCGACGAAATTTTCCCCCGACGAAGCGTTAAAAGGCGTACAATTGCAGCTCGTTTTGTACATGAACGCGCTTTTAAAATCGCGCCCGAACAGCACGCCCGGCGGAATTTTTTATTTCCCGGTCGGCGACCCGATTATCGACACGAACGAAATTCTGCCCGACGTAATGCGCGAGGATGCCATTTTCAAAGCGTTTAAAATGTCCGGCATGGAAGCCGACGACCCCGTCGCGTTCACAAATTTCGGCGCAGAGGTTGAAAACAGCGTGAAAGAACTCGGCATACGCATGTTCGACGGCGACATTTCCGCCCGTCCGTGGAGTACAAAAAAAAGCCCCTGCGACTATTGCAATTTCGACGGGGTTTGCGGCGGATGCACCGGCTGATTATTTTTCGGATTTTTGAAGCTACAAAGCCGACGCATTAACGTTTCGACGTGCGCGTTCGATGATTTCGTTAAGAACAAACGCCGCGATAACAAGCGCGATAATTGCCGGGAAAAATGCGTCGAGCGAGATATTTTCTAAAATTTGACCGATTGCAAGCGAGCCGAGTGCCGCACCTGCGCCGGCAGCCGCGACCTGCATTCCGACTAACTTTGACAGCATGGCGGGGTCGAAGCGACGCTTTGTTTCGTTCATAAGGCAGGGAAAAATCGGCGCGAATCCGAATCCCACAAGCGCGATGCCGATAATATTGCTTGTAAAAATCAGCGCGACCAAACCGACGCCGGCAATAAAAAATCCCGTGCGAATCACGGTTATGCCCGAAAATTTCTCAGTTATGTATCCGAAAATAAATCGCCCCGCCATTAACGCGCCGAGATACACCGCAGGAAAAAGCCCCGCCGTTTCAAACACAACGTCGCGTCGTGCGCTGTTTAACAAAACGTCAACCGTCCAAATTGTCACGGACGATTCAAACGCTACATAGACAAAAAAGACCAAAAATTGCAAATACTGAAACCGACGCGCGGTAATAAACGAGACTTCGCCGCCGGCCGAATTTTGTTCGGCTTCCGGGGGATGCGCTTCCGAATTTTGTTCGGCTTCGAGGGAATGTGCCGCTTTCGACTCTTGCCCCCGGCTATCACCGCGCGCTTGGCGCGCATCCCAGAGTCCGCGCAAAATACTTATCAAGAGGATGAGCAAAATCAAAAACTGCACCGCGAAAATCGCTGCGTAGCCCGTTCGCCAGTCATAGTAAATTATCATTTGACGCATAATGAGCGGGCTTATTGCGCCGCCCATTGCCCAAAAACAATGCAGATGATTCATGTGTCGTGCGGAAAATCGGCTCACAACAAGAGCGTTCGCGCCCGCGTCAACAAGGCTTGCGCCCGCGCCGAGCAGCGAGGTGGATACAAGCATTCCCGCCAAATTCGGCGAAATTATATAGCCCGCAATGCCCGCCATCAGCATGAAAAAACCGCCGCCGGTAACCCATTTCAGCCGCAAAAACTTTTCAAGCCGCCCCGCTTGCGACGCCGCAAGCGCGTAACTCAAAGAGTTTACAATCATTATCGCCGACGCTTGTCCGCGCGAAAGTCCCATATCAAAACGAATGCCGGGTAACGCAACGCCAAACGCCTCGGGCATACCGATTGCGAAAAACGCCGCGTACGCGGCAAGCAGCAAAAACCAAGATTTTTTCATCAGAATTATCCTGTGTCCCTCTATAGCTTCAAATTTTCAGGGATTCGCAACGCGACCGACCGCGCAGCGAAGTTCTTACGGCGACCTCTGAAAACCCATCTTTTCGCATATTTCGCTTCTCGGAAAATGGCTTGAAGCCGCCGGTTTTCTGCGATGCGACACAGCTCAAAGTGGGTTTTCGGAGGTCGCCTTACGTACTCGGTACGTAGTTGTCGTCCTCGTTGATACGGGCGGTAGCCTGCGGAGCGTATGTCGTCTTGTCGGAATGCTTGTTGAGGCTGGGGCTGGACATCGGGCCGAGGCTCAAGGGCTGCGGAACTGCTCCTTTGGGCGGCGGCATATACGACATCGGCGGCGGAGCGTGAGCCGCAAGCGGGGGCGCGGGCTGCTTGGGACGCGGCGAAACAGAGGGCGGCGGCAAGGCGGGGGCAACCGGAGCCGCTTCCGGAATGACGTC
Organism: Defluviitaleaceae bacterium; assembly: GCA_009781765.1. Classification (GTDB taxonomy): domain Bacteria; phylum Bacillota; class Clostridia; order Lachnospirales; family WQUN01; genus WQVC01. Next base: position 43,663 of record WQVC01000001.1, read on the forward strand.
GTAATGCGACGCTTCATAATATGATGCGTCGGAATACACCGGCTCAGTATTTGCGCTTGCGTCGGGGGTTTCGTCGGGTTCGGGGGTTGCGGCGTCGTCGGCCGCGCCGGCCGGAACAATATCCATATCCTTGAGGCGCAAGATGAATTTATCTACATCGTCGAGCCTGTGATGCAATTCGTTTACATCGTTGCTGTCGAGTTCGGTTAAGTATTTGCGTACCATTCCCGCATAAACATCCTGAAATGCCTTGATTTTCATGCGTTGACGGTCTACTTCACCGGTAAGTTTATCCAACTCTTTGGCTATTTGCCCCTTATATTCTTCGGCTTGTGCGCGGGCGTTTTTAATCATGTTATCCGCCGCGATTTGCGCCGAAATAATCGCATTTTTAATGGCGTTATCCTTCTCTTTGTAGCTTCTTACAACTTGCTCTAATGTAGCGATATATCTGTCGACCTCTTCCGGGTCGTAGCCGCGTTTTACGTAGGTGAACTGTTCCACTGCGAATGCTCCTTCCATCTAAAGGGAAATTTTCAAAAATGATAACACACCGGGCAAGCACACGCAAGGCACGACGGCAAGTCGAAAAAAAACCTGTTGCGTTACATAACGGGAAGCGTTCGCTTCGCTCACTGTTTCTGTTGGCAGCCGGTTGGTTACCGATAGGTTTTTCGCGCGACAAATTTTTCGCACATTTTGCAGGAAGCCACACAAAATGCGTCAAATGTTCAACACGAATACAAAAAAATTTCGCCGTATGACAATTGCTTCCGAATATAAATACACAACCTCGCCGCATTTGACATTTTTCCTTTGTTGGAGTATAGTACCAATTTGCAATCTGTCTGCGTCGGCAAACTTGTGTTGCAGTAAAAAACTGAGTTTTTCGGCGTTATCCGGAATGCAAAGTAAATAATTTAGAATCGGAGTGAAGGAAAAATGCTCATCGACAATCTGTTTTGGGTCGGCTTTTTGGGTGCGGCGGCAGGTATCGGTTTCGCCGTGTTCCAAATTTTAAAGGTGTTTAAGTACCCCGAGGGCAACCCGCGAATGATTGAAATCGCCCAAGCTATTCGCGACGGCGCAAACGCTTTTATGAAGCGGCAGTACCTTACCGTTACGATTTTTTTGGCGGTAATGTTTGTAATTTTGGCTGCTCTTGCGTACATCCCGCCGCTTTTCGACGCATCCCCGCTGATTAACCAGTACACGCCCTTTGCGTTCCTTACGGGCGGCGGCTTAACCGCACTTTGCGGCTTTATCGGCATGAAAATTTCTACAAACGCAAACGCTCGCACTGCGCAAGCCGCAAGCGAAAGCCTTAACAAAGCGTTGCGCGTTTCCTTCTCGTCCGGCTCGGTTATGGGCTTTGTTGTAAACGGGCTTGCAATCCTTGAAATCACGGTTTGGTACATGCTTCTCACGATGGTTTTCCAAGAGCCGCCCGATGTTGTTTCCGAAACAATGCTTACCTTCGGAATGGGCGTTGCGGTTGTTGCTGTTTTCGCCCGCGTGGGCGGCGGTATTTTCACAAAAGCCGCCGACGTAGGCGCAGACTTGGTTGGTAAAGTTGAAGCCGGCATCCCCGAAGATGACCCGCGTAACCCCGCCGTTATCGCCGACAATGTTGGCGACAACGTGGGCGACGTTGCGGGCATGGGCGCAGACCTGCACGAATCCAACTCAAACGCACTTGTTGCCTGTATCGCGCTCAGTTTTGCCGCTCAGTACAATATCGGCGGATTTATTCTTCCTATTATAATTTCGGTAATCGGCGTTCTTTGCTCGATTGTGGGAACGTTCTTCGTTCGCGCAAAAGAGAACACGAGCCAAAAAGCACTTCTCAAAACCCTGCATCGCGGCGTTTATATTGCCGGTGCGCTTGCGGCACTTTTAACGCTTCCCCTGATTCACTTTATCGCACATCACAACCTCGAAGGTGCGCTTGATGCTTATGCTCGCGGCGCGGTCGGCGCAGCAGAATGGGTTGCCGGCGCGGAGTCCATGGTTAATAACGCATGGGGAATGTTCGCGGCGGTTCTCATCGGTATCGTGGCAGGGTTTATCGTGAGCTACTTCACCGAACACTATACCTCCGACGCAAGCAAGCCCACCCGCGAACTTGCCGAATCCAGTAAATCAGGCTCTGCTCCGCTTGTTATCGGCGGGCTTGCCTTGGGAATGCGCTCTGTTGCCGGCCCGCTTATTACAATCGGCGCGGCGGCTATCGGCAGCTTCATCGTTTCCGGCGGACTTGCGTTTATTCAAGCCGGCAGCCCTGCCGACGCACTCGACCTTAACTTCAGCGCGGGGCTTTACGGCATTGCTCTCGCCGCGGTTTCCATGCTTGCAACAAACGCAATAATTCTCGCAACCGACGCATTCGGCCCCGTTGCGGATAACGCCGGCGGAATTGCGGAAATGGCGGGTCTTCCCCCCGAAGTTCGTCAACGCACCGACGCCCTCGACGCGCTCGGAAACACAACCGCCGCAACCGGCAAAGGCTTTGCAATCGCATCCAACTCCTTCACTGGTCTTGCGCTTCTCGTTTCGTATGTAACCCTCGCGGAACGCGCGCTTCCCTACGGCGAATCACTTAACCTCGCAATCGTAAACCCGCCCGTTTTGGTCGGATTCTTCTCAGGCGTAGCCGTTGTATTCCTCTTCGCGGCGATGTGTATGTCAGCCGTTCAACGTGCGGCGCAAAGCATTGTACACGAAGTACGCCGCCAGTTCCGCGAAATTGTCGGGCTTAAAGAAGGTAAACCCGGCGCGAAAGCCGACTACGCAACCTGCGTTGACATTTGCACCCGCGGTGCACTCAAAGAAATGATACCTCCCGCGCTTTTGACAATTGCCGGTCCGATTATTGTGGGCATTTTGCTCGGTGCGCCCGGAGTTGTCGGTTATCTTGCGGGAATAATCGGCTCAGGCTTTGCAATGGCCGTGTTTATGCTCAATTCGGGCGGCGCATGGGATAACGCCAAAAAATTCATCGAAGCCGGAAACCTCGACGGCAAAGGCAGCGATAACCACAAAGCCGCCGTTATCGGCGACACCGTCGGCGACCCCCTCAAAGACACCGCCGGTCCTTCGTTCAACAACGTAATAACTGTATCCTGCGCCGTTGCAATCGTGTTTATCGGCGTAACCAATGCATTTGCTCTGTTATAATTGACCTTGGGGGAGAAACTTTTTTGTAAAAAAAGTTTCTCCCTCTCTTTTTCAAAAAATTTTAAAAAGCCGCGCTTTGCGCGGTTTTTCTGTAGGGATGGAAACATGGCGATTGATGCGAAATATTCGGGTGACGTTGATATAATCATGTCGCATCGGTATGATTTGGGCGCGGATTATTGGACGACGCCGGATAAACGGTTAGCCAAGGGTTCGCCGTTTTCGTGCATGTGCAGTGCGTATATGTTATCGGAATTGGGCATGGAGTCGTCCGACCCTGTTTTGTCGGCGGTTGCGGAATTGTTTTTCACCACGTGGCAGAATGACGGTCGCTTCAAGTTGTATCCGAGCGGCGGAATTTTGCCGTGTCACACGGCGTATGCCGCCGATTTAATGTGTCGCATGGGTTACGTTGACGACGAACGCATTCAAACAACTTTGCGACATTTTCTCGACACGCCCTATGCGGACGGCGGATGGCGGTGCAATAAATTTTCGTTCGGCAGAGGTCCGGAAACAGATTACTCAAACCCACTCCCTACGCTGAACGCGCTTGACGCTTTTCGGCACAGCCGGTACTTGAACAACGAGCCTAAATTGGACAAAGCCGTTGAATTTTTGCTTGCTCATTGGACGATTCGGACGCCGATAGGCCCGTGTCAATACGGCATGGGAACGCGATTTATGCAGGTGGAATATCCGTTGTGGAGTTATAATTTGTTTCAATATGTCTATGTTCTGTCGTTTTACAATCGCGCCAAACGCGACGAACGATTTTTGGAGGCTCTTAGTGCGTTGCAATCCAAACTCATCGACGGGATGATTGTCGTTGAGCGAATTGTGCCGAAACTTTCGAAATTGAGCTTTTGCAAAAAAGGTCGGCCGAGCGAGCTTGCGACCGAGCGATACCGTGAAATTTCGGAGAATATAAAGCATTGAGTGCGGTAAACATCCCCGACTATGCGGCAAAAATTATCGCTGCCCTGACCGCCGCCGGACACGAGGCGTTTATCGTAGGCGGGTGTGTGCGCGATATGATTCGCGGCGCAACCCCCGGCGACTGGGACATTGCAACATCAGCCCGACCCGACGAGGTTAAGGGCTTGTTTTCGCGTACATTTGACACCGGAATCAAGCACGGCACAGTATCGGTGTTGTGCGGCTCGAACGTTTGCGAAGTTACAACGTATCGCATTGACGGCGAATATTCCGACAATCGGCGTCCGGCAACGGTGACTTTCGCCGGAAAAATCGAGGAAGATTTAAGCCGCCGCGACTTTACAATTAACGCAATCGCGTACAATCCGACGCGCGGATTTGTTGACCCCTTCGACGGACGCGGCGATATTTCGCGGAAAATTATAAAATGCGTCGGCGACGCGGAAACACGCTTCGGTGAAGACGCGCTGCGAATGCTTCGGGCGATTCGATTCGCGGCGGTACTGGGGTTTTGCGTGAATTCCGACGCCGTGCGGGCAATTACGAAACTGCGCGACAATCTCGCCGATATAAGCGGGGAGCGTATTCGCGAGGAACTGTGCAAGCTCCTTTGCGGCGCACACCCCGATGCGGCGAAATTATTGCGCGAAACCGGTATTATGCGCCAAGTTTTGCGCGGGCGCGATTTCGGCGGAAATTTGGATGAGGTAGTTTCGCGATTGCAGGTGCTTTCCGGGGGACTCTGTCCCCCGAACCCCCTGCAAGGGGGGATAACACCCCCCCTTGACCCCCGAAATGAAAAACCGCGCGAAGCGCGGTTTTTCGAAGGGGCGCGAGAGGCTTTTCCGCAGCCCGGGAAGCGGTATACGGCTTCGAGAGAATGTGTCGCAAGCTGTACGTGCAGCCGTGCAGCGGGAAGCGTTCGCTTCGCTCACTGCTGCTATCGGTGTTCAGTCTCCCCCAAAGGGACGTTGTCAAAAGCACTTGCGTTATTTTTTGCGTGGGCGGACGATGAGTGCGAGTATGTTTTGCGCGACTTGCGGTTCGACAATAAAACGATTCGGACAGTTTCACGATTCGTGCAAAATCGCGCGCTTCCCGGGTCGCGATATGAAATAAAGAAGTTAATGCGAATTTTTCCCCCGGACGAATTTGAGGATTGGTTGCATTTGCAGGAAATTTCTCAAAAGCGTTGTTTTGAAAAAATTCGCGCGGAAGCGGCGGATATTTTGACGCGGGGCGAGTGTTTTACTTTGCGCGGGCTTGCCGTAAACGGCAACGACCTCGCCGAAGTCGGCATAACCGGCAAAGCGGCGGGCGAGGCATTGGAGAAATTTTTGGACGCGGTTATGCGCGACCCGCAAATGAACGTGAAGGAGCGGCTGTTATGAGCAACGTCGCGGCGGGGATTTTGGGTCAAAATGAGGCGGAAAAATTTCTTCGCGCCAAAGGGCTTGAAATTTTGTGCAGGAATTATCGTGTTCGTTCCGGCGAAATTGATTTGATTTGCCGCGACGGCGGTGTAATTATTTTCGCGGAAGTGAAATTTCGCAGAGGCGTGGGGTTCGGGACGCCCGGCGAGGCGGTCGGCTACACAAAGCAGCAAAAAATCATTCGCACCGCGATGCATTACATCGCCGCGACAGGTTCGGACGAAAACGATTTTCGCTTCGACGTAATCGAGGTGCGCGAGGAGCGAGGTCGAATGCACGTCAATCAAATCGAAAACGCATTTTGGGGGGAGTTACGATGAAAAAAAATTCGCGGCATATAATTGAAATCACCGGCGTGACGGAAAAGGGCTTCGGAGTGGGCGGTGACGGTTTTGTCGTTTTTGTTGATGGCGCATTGCCCGGTGAAAAGGTCGATACGCTGATTGTAAAAGTGAAAAAAAATTACGCTTACGGAAAAGTTATGCAAATTGTAAAACCTTCCCCGTTTCGTGTAAAAAATGCATGTTTTGCCGCAGAAAAATGCGGCGGCTGTCAATTTCAACACTGCGAATATTCCGCGCAGCTCGGGTTCAAGAAGCAGTTTGTTGTCAACGCGCTTGAAAAAATCGGAGGGTTTCATGCGCCGCCGGTTGCGGATGTAATCGGCATGGAAAATCCCGTGCGGTATCGAAACAAGGCGGTTTTTCCGGTTGTTCCGACGAAGGGCGATATCGAAATCGGCATGTACGCGCCGCGCAGCCATCGGCTTGTTGCCGTTTCCGACTGCATGATTCAGCATGAGGCGCACGTGGGCGTTCTTGCCGCCGTGAAGAAGCACATGCGTCGCCGAAAAATTTCGGCATACGACGAAACCTCGCACAAAGGGCTTGTGCGACATATTGTTGTGAGGACAAGCCTCGCCACGGGCGAAATTATGGTCGTGCTTGTAATCAACGGGCGAAACATTCCCAAAGGTGCGGAGCTTGTCGAAAACTTGGTCGATGTCGGCGCAACTACGGTTCTTTTGAACAAAAATACCTCGAAAAGCAATACGATTTTTGATTCTTCCGAGGACTCCTTCGAAATATTACACGGAACGGGCTTTATTCGCGAGAAAATCGGCGACATCGAATTTGAACTTTCCGCGCCGTCGTTTTTTCAAATCAATCCCGTTCAGACGAAAATTTTGTACGAAACCGCAATCGCCATGGCGAAACTTGACGGCACGCAAGCCGTCGCAGACGCACATTGCGGCGTAGGCACGGTCGCGCTTTTTGCGGCGAAGCATTCGCGCACGGTGATTGGCGTTGACATCGCGCCGTCGGCGATTCGCGATGCAAAAAAAAATGCCGCACATAACGGCATTTCGAACGCAGAATTTATTTGCGGCGCGGCAGAGGACGTAATCCCCGAGCTGATACCGGGCAAAATTCCGGATGTTATTTTTCTCGACCCGCCGCGAAAGGGCTGCGACCGCGTTCTTTTGGACGCGCTCATTGCCGCAAAGATATCACGTATCGTGTATATATCGTGCGACCCGGCAACATTCGCCCGCGATGCGAAAATTCTTGCCGCCGGCGGATACACTCTTGACGCCGTGCAACCCGTTGACATGTTTCCCTTTACCGGCAAGGTTGAAATTTGCGCGAAATTCAGCATCTAAAAAGCCGCGCCAAGGTATTACGACGGCGTTGTTCCGGTGTATGCTTTGTCGAGAATCATTTTTACATTTTTTGCTATCGCCTTAATTACAGGCACGGAAACCGAATTTCCGAATTGCTTGTATAAGTGAACATCGGCAACGGTAAACGCAAAATTATCGGGGTAGCCTTGCAATCTTGCCCATTCGCGCGGGGTCATTTTTCGTATGCCCTCTGTGTTCACTTTACCTTTTATTTTTGTGACAGGGGTTAAATCGGTTTGGCGTTTGTCAATCAGCAAATTACGCTCCCGGCCCATGCCGCCGCATACAATTGCACCGGCGATGTCTTCCCAATCACGAATTTCAAAACCAAAGCCGTTGCCTTTTGATTCGTGCCTCGCACGATGACGGCGGAGCGTTTCTACATACACATCACTCAAATAATACTTTGCCGAAACGGGTTGAGCCTCAATTATGTCTTTGATTCGCTTGCTTGAATCTGTGGGGAGCGGGAACTCAAAGTCTGAACTGTCAATATCATTTCGGAACGCAACTATGTAAATACGCTCCCGATTTTGCGGTACGCCGTAATCCTTGCTGTTAAGTACGCTTTCGTGAACCGTATATCCGATTTCTGTCAAAGTGCCTTTAATTATGTCAAAAGTACGCCCTTTGTCGTGTATGGTCAGCCCTTTTACGTTTTCGCAAAAAATTACTTTAGGCTTATGATGAGCGCAAATACGAGCAACATCAAAAAATAATGTTCCTCGTGACAATCCTTTGTAGTCGTCCGAAAAGCCTTTTTTTGCTCCGGCAAGACTAAACGCTTGACACGGAAAACCTGCCAAACAAATATCAAACGGAGGAATATCAATCTCGTCAATTTGAGTTATATCACCCGAAATTTCAACCGAATCGGGATAATTAGCACGATAGGTCTGCTGCGCTTTTTCGTCCGATTCACTGATAAAAACTGTTTCAATATTTCCATAAAACGCTTGGTCGAAGCCACGACGAATACCGCCAATGCCGGCGAACAAATCTATTGATTTCAGTTTACCCACTTTGTTCACCGCCAATCAACGATTTCCATAATTTGTTGCAGCTCATTGCCGTTGCCGTTTTTCAACACTCTCACAGTATAGCAAAGAAAAAAAACCACGACAAACAGAATCCCGGATACGGCCCTCCGGAGTGATTCTGCCTGTCGTGGCTTGATTTTTTGTTTTTGAGCATTAAAAATTCGGACGTCCGAATCGGAACTTTGCCTCCGGCACCATCGCGCGGTTGTATACATGGTGCAGGAAAGCGGGCATTGTCCCGTTATGTGTAAGCGTCAAGACATTGCCCCTTCGCTCGGACACAATATAGACGAACAATACTCTTCTGTCAAGAGTTTTTCGAAAATATTTTCGCATAATTTTGCTTCTCAATTCATCGTCTCGCTCACAACGTGTAATTCACGCTCTCACAAGCCGCGCTAAACCCGACATAAACTTTTTTTGCCCCGCGCCCGGAAACTGCACGGTTACTTCATAATCCGCGCCGGCCGGCGTGATTTCAAGAACTTTGCCCACGCCGTATTTAATATGCTTCACATTGTCGCCGGCGGAAAAATCGGGCGGCGCGACTTTTGTTGAAAATGTTTTTTTTGCCGGGGGAACTTTTGAAAAAGTTCCCCCGGCGCCCCCCTCAAAACTTTTCTTGAAAGACCGCGCTTCGCGCGGTTTTTCTGCCGAAGCCGACCCGGCCGCTCCGCGATGCCCGGATTCACGGGGGGCAATGCTCCAACTTTTACCGGAAACCTCGCGAAGCGAGGTTTCCCTGAAGGGGTCAAGGGGACGAGTCCCCTTGTGGGGGTTCGGGGGCTGGTCGTCCGCCTGTCGGCGGACTGCTCGCCCATGCATCCCGGGCGAAGCCCCTGAGGCCTTAACGTTGCGAGCCTCGCCGTACATATTAACGGAAGTGATGCAAGTCGCCGGTACGTCGTCGAGAAAGCGGCTTGTTTTGTTGCGGGCGATGTGGTCGAAGCGGCGACGCGAAATCGCGTGGGTGAGATAGAGGATTCGGCGGGCGCGAGTGAAGCCGACGTAGCATAATCGGCGTTCTTCCTCCATTTCCGAGGGAGTTTGGGCGTCGATTGAACGGGATGTGGGGAAAATATATTCCTCAAAGCCCACCATGAACACCACGTTAAATTCAAGCCCCTTCGCGCTGTGAAGGGTCATTAACGCTGCGGCGTCGGCGTTTTCGTCATAATTGTCCACGTCGGCAACGAGGGCAACATCTTCGAGAAATTTGCCCAAAGATGTGTCGTCGGATTCGTTTTCGAAGGCGCGAGCTTTGGCGAGAAGCTCCTTGAGATTCTGCTCGCGCTCCGCGCCCTCGGGCGTACCGTCCTGAATTGTGCGGATGTAGTCGGTGTCGTGCAGAATTTTTTCGATAAGCGCGAGAACGCTGTTTTCGGCGGAAAATGCGGCGCATTCGTCCAGATATTCGGCGAATTGTTTGGCGGGCGCGGCTTTTTTGCCCAAATCGTGTATTTCGGAGGCGCGGGCAAGCGCCTGCGAGAAGGTGAGTTCGTTTTCTGCCGCGAACGCCTGAATTTTTGCGATTGACGCGCTGCCGATTCCGCGCTTCGGTACGTTTATTACGCGAAGGTGGGAAATATCGTCGGCGGGATTGTTGATTGCCTTGAGATACGCCAGCATGTCCTTGATTTCCATGTGTTCATAGAAGCGTACACCGCTGAAAATGCGGTACGGAATGCCGCCGGTTACGAATTGGTCTTCGACGGCGCGCGACTGTGCGTTTGTTCGATAAAGCACGGCGAAATCGCTGTAACGCGCCCCTTCGCGAATGCCGCGCGCAATCATTTGCGCAACAAAGTAGCCCTCGTCGCGCTCGTCGCGGGCGGTGTAAATGCGAATCGGGCCGCCGCGAGCATTTTCCGTCCACAAACGCTTTGCGGTTCGTTCTTCGTTATGAATAATTACGGCGTTCGCCGCGTCGAGAATTGTTGAGGTTGAACGATAATTTTGCTCCAATTTGATTACTTTCGCGCCGGGATAATCCTTTTCGAATCGCAAAATATTTTTTATATCCGCGCCGCGCCAACCGTAAATACTTTGGTCGTCGTCGCCCACAACGCACAAATTTTGCGCGTAACCCGAAAGATGCCGCACAAGTTCGTATTGCGCGTGGTTTGTGTCCTGATATTCGTCAACCATTACGTAACGAAAGCGATTTTGATATTTTTCGCGTATGTGTTCGTGTTGGGCGAAGAGTTCGGCAGTTTTGAAAATAATGTCGTCGAAGTCGAGGGCATTGCTGTTTTTCAGGCGTTTTTGATAAAGCGCGTAAACGTCGGCGATATTGCTTTCGCGAAAACTTCCCGCGACCATGCGTTCGTATTCCGCCGGCGAAATCAGCTCGTTTTTCTGCGCCGAAATTACTTGCGCAACATATCGCGGCGGATAATTTGTATCGCTCAAATTTTGCTCTTTGATGCATTCTTTTATGAGACGCAGAGTGTCGGCTGTGTCATAAATCGAAAAGCCCGTTTTGTAGCCCAAATATTCAATTTCGCGCCGCAAAATTCGCGTACACGCCGCGTGAAACGTGCTTACCCACACCTGCTCGCCGAGCGACGTTTTCGCGCTGATTCGCTCGCGCATTTCCCGCGCCGCCTTGTTCGTAAAGGTAATCGCAATAATATGATACGGGTCAACCCCCGTTTCAATCAGCCGCGCAACACGATATGTAAGCACGCGCGTTTTTCCGCTGCCCGCCCCCGCGAAAATTAACAGCGGCCCTTCAAGATGCATTGCCGCCTCACGTTGGGCGGGATTAAGCTCGTCCAAATAATTCATAAGGGTCAACTCCTTTGCGCAGAATATTATACCGGGTTTCGCGAAAAATTTGCGGCGAAAAATTTTTTCAAAAGTTTCCAAGGGTTCGAGGTAACGCCCCCGAGAACTTAAAAAATTAACTCCCACAAATCTGCACTTGCTAAATCGCGCATAATATGTTGTAATTCTTTCCGGTACGTTATAAAAGAAGGTGCGGATTTCATGGACATTACGTTTGATGAGGGCGTTAAACTTACAGACAGTGTTATTAACGAAAAATTAACCGGGTTTACAAACGGCTTACAAACTGTAACGTCGTATCTTACCGGGTCGAAAGGCAAGGGAGTTCGCACGGCTCTGTTGCTTCTTTCGGCGACGCAAAAAAACGGTTTGATTAGTTCGAAAGCGGCGCGAGCGGCGGCGTCAATTGAGATTCTACATATGGCAACGCTTATTCACGACGACGTCATTGATAATGCGCCGTTGCGTCGCGGCGTTCAAACTGTTCACGAAAAATTCGGCACGAAACAAGCCGTAATTTGCGGCGACTATTTGCTTTGCATGTCCATGAACCTGATTTTTGAGCTGCTTGAAAAAGATGAGAACACGCGCTATGCAAATTTGTTGCGAGTGTTGACCAAGGCGATTTCGCGGATTTGCATCGGCGAATACGAACAAATGCTTCAAAACGGCAATGTTGACATCGACGTGACTAAGTATTTGAAAATAATTCACGGCAAAACGGCGGCACTTTTTTATGCGGCGTCGCATTTCGGAGCAGTTTTCAGCGACGACACTAACGAAGATATTCGGCGCGTGTCGGCGTTCGGCCGGTATTTGGGCGTAATTTTCCAGGTAATGGACGACTGCAAAGACTTCATGTTCACGGAAGAAGAGGCGTTAAAGCCGGTAAAAAGCGACACTTCGTCCGGCGTGATAACCCTGCCGTTGATTTTCGCGATGCAAAAAAATGCGGAACTCCGAAATCTCGCGAAGCAGGTTATGCTTAACAAATTCGACAGCCTCGTTTTAGCCAAGGAAGTCATCGAAATCGGCGGCGTAACGGACGCGAAAGCCCTCGCGCTGCGCTATAAAAACAAGGCCGCAAGAACAATCGCCGATATTTCAAACACGCAAAAAAAAGACGCCCTTCTGAGCGTTTTGAACGATATCGAAATATGACGGGTCTGATGAAAAAGCTCAAATACTACGCAAATCACACGCTTTTTTTAACAAGCCTTACCATTGTGTTTCCCGCAGGGGTCGCGATTGTTTTTGCCGCAGAAGGGTTGCCGGGCGTTCGGACAATGGTCTGGATTTTTGTCGCGCTGATTGCGACGCGACTGGGCGGAAATTCGTTTAATCGCATCGCCGACCGAAAAATTGATGCGGCAAACCCCCGCACTGAAAACCGCGACATGGTTTCCGGGCGCATAAAACTTGCGGAAGCATGGGTGCTTACCGTTATTTTTTTTGGCGTTTTGGTGTTCACCGCATGGAATTTAAATTTCTTGTGCTTCATACTTTCGCCGGTTGCAATCGCGCTCGCAATCGGCTATTCCTACACGAAGCGATTCACATGGCTTTGTCATTACATATTGGGCTTTATTTTCGGCGGCGCGATTGTCGCGGTTTGGATAGCGATTCGCGGCACGGTAGAATTTTTTCCGTTTTGGTTCGGCGCGGGAATGATGTTTTGGGTTGCCGGACGCGACCTCGTTCTCTCGACGCTTGACGAGGACTTCGACTCCGGTGCCGGGCTGCATTCGATTCCCGCTCGTTTCGGCGTAAAAACCGCGCTCGCTGCCGCAACCCTGTCGAAGCTCGCTTTTTTGGCGATTTTGGCGTCGTTTCCGCTGTTTATCCCGCAACTCGGTGTGCTTTATCTTGTCGGTATCGGCGTGATTTTCGCGTTGCAAGTCGTCGAGTTTGCGTTGATTAACCCGCAAAAGCGCAAACGAATGCTGATTACATCGTTTGCTGTCAACAATGTGATTATCGTGGTGTTTTTCGCGGTTGCACTCACAGACTATTTTTTGTACAATTGAAGAGAGTTTTGAAAAATGCAGCGAGCTGCGAACGGGCAATTTTTCAACACTTTCTTGAGGGCAAAAAATTTTTGAGGAGGGACATATGAAACGAGTAATTAAAGCAGCAACCTTTGCTTGCATGATGGTTTTCGCGCTTGCGATTTTTGCGGGTTGCGGCGGAACAGGTCACGGCGAAGGCGACAGCCACACCGCCGCGCTTGTGGGCGAGTGGGACTTACAGGGAAGCCTGTACTACACATTCAACGCCGACGGCACCGGACGTATGCTCGGCGCGGGCAATATTCGTTGGGCAACAAGCGGCGGCACATTGTCGATTTGCGTAACGCCGGGGTTTTGCGGCAGCGTAAACAATTGCAGCGGCCCGACAACTTGGGACTACACTCTTTCGGGCAACAATTTGACCATGGCCGGTCACGGCAGAGGTCCGGTTATGGGCGCGACTTATCAATTAACCAGACGGTAGCAGAGAGTGTTGAAAAATAGCTTGACCGGCATCTCGGAAGATGGCGGTTTCAGGTCATTTTCCGAGATGCGGCATATGCGAAAGCGTAATTTTTCAACACTCTCCGGTAATATTCCGAGACCTCGGACTCCGCCCAAACCCTCTCGCGTACTGCGTACGCCGGGCGGACGGGAAGTTGGGTTGGGTCGGAAACTTTTGAAAGAGTTTCATCAAAAAAACCGCGCGAATGCGCGGTTTTTTTGTGCTTCGGGGCTGCACGATTCCGGGAAAAATCCCCGTCACGGGGGCAAGAACAAAGGGCTAAAACCTTCGACGGTGCGACAAAGGGAGACATTTTATTTAGACGCGCTTGTACATATGTTCCAAGGTATATTTCTGTTTTTTTCCTGTTTCGCATACTATCCGTTTTTGCGCGACACTAGCAATCTACCGCAAATACGAATTGTGAACAAGCAACGCTCGGTGGTCTGATACTATGCACGTATTGCCCCGGAGATTGAACTCCGAATCCTTTGCATATATCATAAGTTCCGCTGTCGAATATTGGAGCAATGCCGAGCCATTCAAGAGTAATGGCGTTGCGAATTGCTCCAATATTACAAAAATGCCTGTCTTCGTTAAGTATCAGATAGTCGAAGACAATCATTTTGTCAATGCCCTCTTTTGCGCTTGGTATGCCGTAAGTTTTGCAACAATCTGAAAAATGTTGATGGAAACTCTATTTCGTCTGCTTTGTATAGTTCCTATACTTAAAGCATTAGGGCGTCGTTTTCATCAACGACAACGAAAGCGGCTTGCACAGCAACTTCGAAAAGTGGTTGGAAAAACTCGCGCCCGAAAAGCCTCACAGTCAATACGCCCACAACGGCTACGAGGATAACGCGGATGCCCATTTGAAGCGCACCGTCATGGGACGTGAGGTGGTTGTCGCTGTCACCGAAAGCAAGTTGGACTTCGGAACATTGGAGCAAATCTTTTACGGAGAATTTGACGGCATGAGGGACAAGTGTGTTCTGATAAAAATAATCGGCGAATGACAAGTTTTCATAGATGCCGGCGGTTGCCCCGTGGTGGATATAACCGTGAAATTATGCACAAAAGCAGGCGCAGAGTGCGTAATTATTTGCGACACCGCCCACCGGTTTGCAAGGCTCGCCGAAGCGCACAGCGGAACAAAATATAGCGTTTGAAAATTCACTGCGAAAACTTTTGCATGAAGGGATTTGATTCTGATGAACACACTGATAGCAGTATCAATCGCGCCATTTGGCGTGGGCGATGAACTTTCACAGTATGTAGCGGAAGTTGTGAAAGTTATCGAAGCGTCCGGAGTCATGCCGCACGACCTCCATGTTTACGGAAATCGAAGGCGATTGGGACGAAGTTACGCAGGTTGTGAAAGACGCAACATTCGTGCTTGCAAGCAAGGGCATCCGCACAAATGTCGTGACGAAAGCAGATATTCGCCCCGGTCGCACAAATCGTCTGACCGGCAAAGTCGAAAAACTCGACAGTATTTTGGGCGAGAAAAGAGGGCGGATTCAGGCTGGTTTCCGAGATGCGGCATATGCGAAAGCGTAATTTTTCAACACTCTCTCAGACGACTTTGGCAACCAATTAGATTGTATAAATGTGGGTTGCTTGCGTATTTTTCATCTGCGATACATGTAGGAATACCGATTGATACATTTTTCACTCATTCTTGGGAATGCTACGGTAAGACAGCAAAAACTTTAGAAAAATCGGAGTGAACAATATGGAAAATCAAAATTCATCCGCATTGCCGATGATGTCTGTGAAAGAAATTCCCCAAGCAAGCAACACCGCCGCACAAATTACCGCACTCGTAAAAGAAAGCGGAAAAGTGGTAGGTTATCAGCTTTCAACCGGTCAAACGTTGGGTAAAGATGAAGCCGTAGCGTTAGCGCGTCAAGGCGGAATCCAAGGCGTCGGCATTTCCGAACGCGACGGAAATGAATACTTGAAATCCATTCCTGACGGCACGGAAAGCAATAATTTGAACAATTTGCCGGCTGTATCTTTTACGTAAATTTTTGCTCGGGAACACACGCGCAAAGGAGAGATTGACGTGGCGAAGAAAAAGAAAAACGTGTTTAACGATGGCGTTAAAAATGCCGAGGATAATGAAAATATCGGTGAACGGCTTAATATGCCGGTAGGCAGCAAACGCCCCCGAAAAACCGCAAAATGATTTTATGGTGAGTCAAAATAATTTTGCTCGCGCTTGCGCGATAGCGAAATTATTTTAGACGAACGCCCCTCACCGACGAAGCGAAGCGTAGGGGGTGGGGAAAATTTTTCGAAGCAAAATATAGTCGGTCAATATTAAATTGACCGACTGTATACCGTTCCTCAAGCCCGATGTTTAACATACTGTATTTAGGCGACCTCTAAAAACCCTAATTTTCGCATACCTCGCTCCTCAGAAAATGGCTTGAAACCACCTTTTCTTGCGGAGCTTCGGAGCTCAAAAAGGGTTTTTGGAGGTCGCCTGTGTTGTCACAGCCACAGATTTATAAATCCGGTTCATCGTTCCCCACAGTTTTCTTTTTTTGCGAAGGCTGTTTGACAATATTTTTGTGAGCTTTGATTTTTTGTGTAACAGATGGAATTTCCAAGTCAATACGCATTTGCTCCACAATTCCGGCACGGCGCACAACAGCGTTTCCGATAGCCTTGGCACGTTCGAGTGCTACCGTGCTTGACCTTGCAAATATTTCGGCACAATCAGACTCGATGCTTTTTAGCGCGTCGTAGTCAAACCAATTCAAACTTTGCACAAGTTTAAGTTGTTCGTCGTGGTTTTTCCTGAACGGCTTGGATTCAACCGCAGAGCCAACTCTTTGCGTGTTATACCAAAGCGATGTCCCGCTGTCATAAACAGGAGCGAAGCCAATCCATTCCAAGGTTTCGGCATTTCGCAAAAAACCGAAATTATTGTAATGCCTATCCTCGTTGGCGATTATATAATCAAGTGTCAACATTTTATCAATGGCTGAGATGATGCCGGTCATTTCCATCCCAAGCCCTTCGCAACAACGCAACAGATGAGTCAGCTCCGACTCGTTGTTGAGCCGCTTCATAGTTTGAACGACCCTCCACGCGGGCACAAGCTCTGTATGGGAAGTAATGAAATTTTCGCATACGCTGTATGCTTTTTCCCCTTCAGAAGCAGGCTCAAAAAGCAAGTCATAGGCGATGTGTGGAATTTGCAACCGCTTCATAACAGCGGTGGCAACAACTTCGTTAAAAGGCTCTTGCTCAAAAACTCCGCTTCCGCCTTTGATTAAAACTCGCTTGCCATCTGCTATGCTCCATTTTTTTCTGAGCCAACCGTCCGAGGTGCAGTCCGGCGAAAGCATATTTATCGTGCCTTTGGGGATATTGCCAAATAATATCTCGCCAATATCCCCCGAAAAATCGTTGTCGAAGAAATTTACAGCACTCCAATTAAGCCCTGAATCTTTGGGCTTTATCCAATATTGGTCAGACAGGCTCAGACCGTAGCATTTGACGATAAGGGCGGCGGGTGTCCGTAAATCCAAAGCGCAAAGAGCCGCCTCTATTTTATCTCGGCTTGCGGGAATAGAGCGACCAAGCCACCAATCGTTGAGGGCGGCTCGGTTTGGCTTGTTTTTATCTGCGCGCCTTAACCCTGTCGTGCCTATGGGTAAATGTTCGGGAGCATAAATTGTACCGATTTTATCAATATAACCGTTGTCAGGGTCAATTTCCACGTCCGCAATAGATATGTTTTTATGCATAAGTGTGCAAGTCACAAGTCACCCTCCTTTACGCAAGGCTGTCATTGTAAAATGAATTCGAGCGAACCAATTTTTAACTGATTCTAACACGGCAAAGCCTTGAAAACAAGGATAAACGCTGAATTTGCCTATATTTCCTCACCTTTGTTTTTCGCCTTTTTATGCTCACCGCGCTCTATTTGACACTTGCATTTCCGCACAACTTCGTTGACCAGATATTTTATTCAATCATCAAATTTGCCAACATATAGCTTGTGAATTGCAACCACGTTTTTAGGATAAATATTGATGCCATCCGGAATATCAACTTCAAAAATGCATTGCAAGCTATCTGCCGAAAGCACTTTCAAGTTCATATTTATTATGGCCGAAGCTGCAATAACAAAAAGATTTTGAAGCGGTTTTATCTGTCAGAACAGACTGCCTTGCCCACGGGCAGTGACACGCATAATACCGTTTCATATTCCTTCATTGCAACATCGTCGATTTTTTGATTAAAGAAAAGTTCACCGGACTTGTGACATTCTCTGGGTGCATTAAGGAGTTTGGCATTCAACTCATTGATTAACAAATCTACATCGTTAAGGGTTAAATTTTTCTTGTCGCTTTCCTTAAATGTTCAGGTGAACGGGTTTCCTTTTTTCCGGGCGCATTCGTAATTTTCCTTTGTCGTGGCGGACAGATGCTTTTGCTCGATTTTATATGTAAAATCGCTCATATCATCTGCCATCCAGCCCACTTCCGGCATTTGCACGTCTTTGAATATATTTTCCCATACATAACGCAGGGATGGCATTTTTGTTTGGGGCAAAGGTTTGTTTCGCTCTTTGGAATGGGAAAGACAACGATGGAATTCAACGAGCCTAAACCATTGTACCTGCCGGAAGCAATGAGAGTTCCTCCGTCACGTCGTAGTTATATGTAGCCCCAAAAAATCAGGGCGTCTTCAAATTTGCCAAATCATACGGCGTTTCCTGATATACATAGTAGTTGAGCCAGTTTGCGAAAAGCAAATGTGCATGAGCGCGCCACCGCATTTCGGGAGGATTGTTCGGGTCGTCGTCGCGATAGTAGTTGATTGGCGGGCGAACATCCAATCCCTTTTCCGTATCGCGGCGATATTCCGCATCAAGCGTGTTAATGTCGTATTCCGCATGGCCGACGATAAAAACTTGGCGACGGTCTTTGCTTGCGGCAATGTACAATCCGGCGTGCGACGACGTTGAAAGCGACGAAAGCCCCGCCGCGATAATATCTTTTTCGCGCACACCGGTGTATCGCGAGTGCGGCGCGAAAAAAGGATTATCAAAGCCTCGAGTCAGGCGGCTTGTGGGAATAAGTACATTGTGGCGATAAACGCCGGACAACTTTTCCGGCAGAACATATTTATCCACTCCGTAATGATAAAAAAGCCCCGCCTGCGCCCCCCAACAAATATGAAAAGTGCTGTAAACATGCGTTTTCGACCACTCCATAACGCGGCAAAGTTCGTCCCAATAGTCAACCTCTTTGAAGTCCAACAGCTCGACCGGCGCACCCGTTATAATAAGTCCGTCGAGAACGGTTTCCCGGATGTCGTCGAAAGTATGGTAAAACTCCTCAAGATGCTCACGCGACGTATTTTTCGAAACATGCGACGACATTTGAATCAACACCGGTTCAACCTGAAGCGGCGTGTTTGAAAGCATTCGCAAAAGCTGCGTTTCCGTTTCGATTTTTTTCGGCATAAGATTAACGATACCGATTTTCAGCGGACGAATATCCTGTTCTTTTGCGCGCTGCTCCGTCATCACAAAAATATTTTCAGAACCCAACGTTCGCGTGGCGGGCAAACTCGCCGGCATTTTTACAGGCATAATTATTTTCCTTTCTCGTTATACTGTTGGGGGGGCTTCGCCCCCAAACCCCCACGAACTTTTTGAAAAAAGTTCGACAAAAACTTTATTAAAAAACGCGCTTTGCGCGTTTTTTATTTAAGTTTTGATGAAACTTTTTCAAAAGTTTCCGGGGTGCGGGGCGGAGCCCCGCGATTTTTATTTTATCTGAACATTAACTCCACTTTGTTTTGAACGAAACCTTGCCGTCAATTATGTCACCGCGAACCTTATCGCCCTCGCGGAAGCGACCTTCGAGAATTGCTTCGGCGAGTTCATCTTCGACTTTCGTTTGAATCGCGCGACGAAGCGGGCGCGCGCCGTAGCTTTGGTCATAACCTTCGCGTGCGATAAATTCGACAAGTTCGTCGGTGTAAATGAGGTCGATGTCCATGTTTTTGCGAATGCGCTCGGCGGTTTCCGTGAGCATGAGGCGTGTGATTTGCTGTACGTCTTCGTCGGAAAGCGGGTGGAACACGATTATGTCGTCGATGCGGTTGATAAACTCCGGGCGGAAAATATTTTTGACTTCCTCCATGACGAGCTTTTTCATGTCGTCATAATCGCGTTCTTTGTCGTCGTTGCCGACGAAGCCGAGTTTTTTCGGGTTGACGATGGAACGCGCACCGGCGTTCGATGTCATAATTATTACGGAATTTTTGAAACTGATTTTGCGCCCCTGCGAGTCGGTGACGTGGCCGTCGTCGAGAACTTGCAGGAGAATGTTAAATACGTCGGGGTGGGCTTTTTCGATTTCGTCGAAAAGGATGACAGAGTACGGCTTGCGACGAACGCGCTCGGAAAGTTGACCGCCTTCGTCGTAGCCGACATATCCGGGAGGCGAGCCGATGAGTTTTGAAGCGTTGTGTTTTTCCATGTACTCGGACATGTCTACGCGGATGATTGCATTTTCGTCGCCGAATAAAATTTCCGCAAGGGCGCGGCAAAGATGCGTTTTTCCGACACCGGTAGGCCCGAGAAACAAAAACGAGCCGATGGGACGATTGGGGCTTTTAAGCCCTACGCGCCCGCGCCGGATTGCTTTCGAAACGGTTTTGACCGCGGCATCCTGCCCGATAACGCGCTTGTGAATCGTGTCTTCCATTTTCATAAGGCGCGCGGATTCTTCCTGCTGCATTTTTTTTACGGGAATGCCCGTTGTTGCCGCCAAAACGTCAGCGATTTCGTCGCCGTTTACAATGTGGTGCGATTTTGTGTGGGTATCTTTCCAGTCTTTTTCTTCTTTTTCGAGGCGTTCCTTGAGGGCGGATTGACGCTGTTTTAAAATTCCCGCCATTTCAAACGCTTCGGATTTGATGGCTTCTTCTTTTTCGGCTTCAAGCTCGTTAATTTGTTCGTTGAGATGTTTGATATTCGGCGGGGCGGTGTACGAACGCAGGCGCACTTTCGAGGCGGTTTCGTCCAGAAGGTCGATTGCTTTGTCGGGCAAAAATCGGTCGGAGATGTAGCGCGAACTTAATTGCACCGCCGCAATAACGGCATCGTCGGTGATTTGTACGTTGTGGTGCGCTTCGTATTTATCGCGAATGCCCTTGAGAATTTCGATGGCTTCTTCCTCGGTGGGTTCGTCGATTAAAACGGGTTGGAAGCGGCGTTCGAGGGCGGCGTCTTTTTCGATGTGCTTGCGGTATTCGTCAAGCGTCGTCGCGCCGATTACCTGCATTTCTCCGCGAGCAAGAGCGGGCTTGAGAATATTCGCCGCGTCAAGCGCACCCTCCGCGCCGCCCGCGCCGATAAGCGTGTGAAGCTCGTCGATGAAGAGAATCACGTTTGTGTTTGTTCGGACTTCCTGCATGACTTTTTTGATGCGCTCTTCGAACTCGCCGCGATATTTCGTGCCGGCAACCATGCCGGATAAATCAAGCCCGATTACGCGCTTATCCTTGACGGGCTCGGGGACGTCGCCGGATACAATGCGCTGTGCAAGCCCTTCGGCGATTGCAGTTTTTCCGACGCCGGGGTCGCCGACGAGGCAGGGATTATTTTTTGTGCGGCGGGATAAAATTTGTATGACGCGCTCGGTTTCTTTTGCGCGACCGACAATCGGGTCGAAGTGACTTTCTTTTGCCATTTTGGTAAAGTCGCGCGAAAACTTGTCCAGCACAGGCGTGGTTGATTTTGCGTTTTTCGTGCCGCTGCCGGGGCTGATTGGAAACGGAAACGGCGGCATTCCGTGTTGATTCGCCTCGCCGAGCATTTGCATAATATCATCGAACATTTTTTGCGGATTTGCATTCAACGCCGTTAAAATTGTGTGCGAAAGCGAGTCGGTTTCTTTTAACAGCGCGATTAAGAGATGTTCCGTGCCGACATAATTTGTTTTCATGCGCAGAGCTTCCTGATGGCTGTTTGCGATTACGCGCTTTAAACGCGGCGTAAGGTCAACAAGTCCGCTTCCCACCGTCGGCGGTGAACCCGTGTTTCCGACACGCTCAAGTTCTTTCATTATATCTTCCGCCGTTACGCCCTGCATTTCAAGTGCTTTTGACGCAACGCTGTTTTCCACACGAGCAAGCCCCAGTAATAAATGTTCTGTTCCGCCGTGGGAAACGCCTGTTTCTTTCGCCGCGTTTTGCGCGTGTTGAATTGCAAGTTTGGCTTTTTCAGTAAAAGGCCCCTTCATTTTTTTCGCCCCTCTTTATATAAGTATGCATAGATTCTTACCGGATTTTATGTGATGTAAAACAGTTTATGAGTTTGATATGTTAATGTCAAACAACAGCAGGGCTTTGCCCCGCACCCCACGAACTTTTTTGGAAAAAAGTTCGACAAAAAACTCAAAAATCGCGCATTGCGCGATTTTAATTAAAGTTTTTGCCCCGCTTTTTTCAAAAAGCGGGTGGGGTTTGGGGCGAAGCCCCGAAAGTTGTAGTGTAATGAAATCGCCGGTCGTACGTATACCCTTATGAAAACCTTTGCAAGGGGAAGAAAATGAGTGCTGAAATTCTCGACGCGCTGTATCGTGCGCATTATAAAAACGTGTACAACTACATTTGCTTTCGCATAAATAACCATTTCGATGCGGAAGATTTGGCGTGTACGGTTTTTGAAAAAGCAATGCGTTCGCGGTACGATGCGGCGCGACCCGGCGAAGCGTGGCTGATTGCGATTGCAAAAAACGCAGTAAACGATTACTTACGTGCGCGCGGTCGGCGGAGCTTTGTTGGGCTTGATGCGATTTTCAGCCTTGTTTCCGAAAAAAAACAACCTGACGAGGTTGTTGTGCAAAACGAACAAAATCATGCGTTAATCGCCGCAATGTCGCGCCTCAAAGACCGCGAGCGGCAAATTCTTTCCCTAAAATTCGCAACCGACCTTAAACATGACGAAATCGCAAAAATTATGCACATAAGTTCGTCGAATGTCGGCGCGATTGTTCACAGGGCGTTGAAGAAATTAAAAAATTTTTTGGAGGATGACGATGGACGATAAGAATTTGCTGATTAAGTATCGAAGCATCGACTTTTCGGCGGAAAGCAAAAACCGCGAAAAAAATTTGGAGCTTTTAAAATCAAAACTTGAGAATGGAGAAACCAAAATGAAAAATTTTAAAAAACCCGTCGCGATTATCGCGGCAGTTGTTGCAATTTTATTGCTGTCGGTGGGTGCGCTTGCCGCCGGGCCTGCTGTTTGGCGGCAGATTGAAACCCGCGTTATTGAAGGAAACGGCGATTTCGGCATGTGGGTGCTTGAAAACGGCGACGCATCAACGGCAATTTCGGTTTCGGTATTTGAAATGGGCGACGAATGTTTGGTTGTTGAAATCGACGGCGAAGAGCATCGGATTTCCGACATCGAAAACCGTACATTTGAGAACCTCGACGAAGCCTTGGCTCATTTTGCCGCGCCGGTGCTTCTTCCGGCAGACCTCGAATTTGTCAATGCGTCCGTAAGCCTCAGCCCGCTTGTTAATCCCGACGGCGACCGTGCGCACGTTATGCATTTTCTGTTTAATGGCGACGCCGGCTTGATTTCGCTTCAACTCAGCTATATACCGCCGAGACACGCAATGCCCGGCGAAACGAGTTTCGAAGAAACAAAAATTTTCGGCGACTCTACCGTTACCGTAAGCGGACTTTCGCGCAATATCGGCAGGGTTATGTACTTTTTCTCGTCCTCCGATGCTGATTATGCCGCATTGGAACGAATCGCGGAGTCGCTCACCGCGAACTGATATTGCCGTTTTATAAACTGTGCGGAAAATTTGCGTACATGCATTGTAGTGCGCGGCCGGTTGTTTTCGGGCGATTTTCCCGAAAACGACATCGAGCGCACTGCTTACAATGCATAGCAAATTTTCCGTACCGAATTAAAAACTGCTATATTGCGAATCCGCAGGTTTACTCGGCAATCGGCGCAGTCAAAAAATGCCACGCCTTTGCTGCAACAAAAAAACCCTATCGGTAGCCAACCGATAGGGTTTTTTATTCTACCGAAAATTCAATCCGGCTTCGAGGGAGTGCGTCGCCGCCGATATGCGTCCCCGGCGTCCGTCCCCGGCGCCCTAAGGGGCGTTCACCGCGCCGGTGAATAAAACCTGCCGTCCGCCGTCGGCGGTGTGGCTGTGCAGAACAAAAACAAACGGGCGGTTACATATCATTTCGAAAGTAATTTCCGGCGGAACGGGCATCGCACTGCCGCCCACCGCAAGCATTGTAACAGCGGCGGCGGTAACGCCTTCTTCGTCAACTTCAATTGTGGCGATTTGCACAGCATCAAAAAGCCACAGCGGCACATCTTCTTCGATAATTCCGCCGGTCAACGGCGCGGAATCGCTGTCGAACAGCGGAACGCCCAAAGAAACAAGCGCGTCGGTGAGGTCGATGGTTGTTTCTTCGACGGTAAAACGCGGCAGTAAAAGTCTGCCTTCGGCAAGAACGGCGTCGTCGTGCATACGGTTGAAATATTCGTGCGTCATGGATGCGAGCAACCCTACGGCATCGCCGTCTTTAGGCAGAATAATTGTCATGCCGCTTCCGCCGTCGAAGGGAAGAGTCAACGCCTGTACACGTTCATCCTCGAAATAATTTGTGGGGCGACCGCGCCATTCTGTTTCCATAAAATACGCGAAGCGTTCGCCGGAAGGGGAATAAAAAATATCTCGCCGAGTTCTCGCCGGGTTAAATTGTTGCGACCATCTGCCGGAAAAAAATATTGCGTTCGCAATAGCGACCTCTGTGTCGGGGTGAAAATCCTGAACGATTTCGGGGATTAACCCCTGTGTGTTATTGCTTGCCCACCGATTTATTTCGTTTACGGCGGAAGGATTTTGAAAATCCACTCGCAACATCTCGCCGCGAAAATAATCCGCAAAAGTTTGGGCAAAATCCGGGCGAATGGTGCTGTTGCGATTAACGAAAACCGCATTTGCGATATGTACGGGCGCGCGGCGGTCTTCCGTCTCATGGGTCAAATTAAAAAGCATTCGCGACGCGGCGCGGTTTACGTCTTCGGGGGAAATTCCGCTTGCGCCCAATGCGTCGGAAAGCGCGGATTGATGCGCTTCGTCGGTGGCGTTCAGCAACGCCGCAAGGGGCATCCAAACAGAATACGGCGACACAATGAAATTATTGATTTCCGGCGCGATTTCCTGCACAAGAGCCGCACTTAACCGGAACGCAAAATCGTTTGCGCCGTGAGCCGCTTGATGCGCGGCAATATCCGGCTCATCCCAACGGGGTGCGATGAGGGGCGCAACGGCGTTCGTTTGATGTACGGAAATTGCGGTAAACGACGGCGCACACGCGACGAGAAAAAGCAAAAAAAACGCCGTCAACAGGCTTATTCGGCAAGCCGCTGACCGCGCTTCGAAAATTCCTGAACAATGCAGAAATTTCAGTAATTTTTTCATGCAAAAATCCCCCTTAAATAATCTGCACGAATCATGTCGCGTTGCATTTCGTTCAAATTCTCGCCGTGCGTGCGTTGCAGATGCGCGGGCTGAATTTCCATCATAATTTGATAAATTTGTTTTTGCAGGCGGGGCATGTCCGACAAGGCGGATATGCAGCCGAGGCGGATGTCGGAGAGCAGATTCATCGCTTCGGAGGCGGAAATAAGGCGGCAATTTGCCAAAATTCCATAGGCGCGATATACGATGTCTTCGAGGTGGCGACGGTTCGCGCTCAATAATTTTTGTCGTTCGCAGCGTTCTTGCGAAATTACGTTTTGCGTAACGCTTTTTAACCCGGCGATTATATCCGACTCGGATTTACCCAACGTATTTTGATTCGAAATTTGATAAATGCTGCCCATCGGAGCAGTACCCTCGCCGTAAATTCCCCTGATTGCCACGCCGAATTTTCCGAAATTCGAAAACGAGTGGCTTGATATATTCGCGCCGACGCGGCTCAAACAAGGCAGATGTACCATGTACGATGCCCGCAAGCCGGTACCCGTGTTTGTAAGGCAGGCGGTTAAATAGCCGTATTCCGTGTCGAACGCAAATTCGACGCGCTCCTCGATTAAGTCGTCGATTTGCGACGCCGTTTCAAACGCGCGGTTCAGGTCGTCGCCCGGTTTTACGGACTGGATTCGCACATGGTCTTCTTCATTTAACATGACGCTGATGTTTTGGTCGTCGCTGATTAACAAGCCCTTGGGCAGGTTGCCGCCCAAAAATTCGGGGCTTACGATATGCTTTTCCATAAAAACCTTCTGCTCGGTTTCGCTGAAATTGCCGATGTCAACGCGGCGAAAATATTTTCCGCCGGGGGTTACGGATTCGGCGGCTTCTTCGACCATTGCCGCCGCGTCTTGTTGGGTAAGTTTAAGGCGAAACGGATATTTTTTTATATTTCGCGCAAGACGAACCCTCGACGAAAGAATTTCTCCTTCGTCGGTGACCGGCTCTTGATACCAGGGCGTGTTATTCATGGCTGAACCTCCGTGCTTTTATCGAGTGCGCGAATTTCGTCGCGAAGACGCGCCGCTTCTTCGAAGTCTTCGAGTTCGACGGCGTTTTTCAGCTTTCCGCGCAGGTCGGATACCTGACGCCGGCTTAAAATTCCCGCGCCCGTACGACGCGGATATTTGCCTTCGTGGCGCGTACTGCCCTGCATTGTTCGCAGCAACACCTCGACCTCAACCGCAAATGATTTGTAACATGCATCGCAACCGAGCCGCCCGCCGCCGGTTTTAAATTTTCGAAACGTCATGCCGCACCGCGAACAGGCTTTTACCGGCAGGCTTGACGGGCGTTGCTTGTTTACCGCGCCGCCGGGCGGAAGATATTGCGGATTAACATGGTCCATAAGACTCTTAAATATATTTTCGAGCGAGAAAAGTATGTCCGAACTTTCGGCTTTAAACGCGCAATCCTGACATAAGTGCAGCTCAACCTTTTGACCGTTCATAAACTGTTGCATATGCACCGATGCGGCATTCGTGTTGCATTTTTGACAAAGCATAAGAAAATTCCCTTCTGATACGGAATCAAGTTGCTTAGCGATTATTCGCGTTAGGATACCACAATTGCGTTTCGAAAATCAATTTTCAATAATCGCCGCAGCGCAGTTTCAAAAAAGCAAACGTGAAAAGATTCTGAAATGTCCGCTTGAAATTCACGGCGGGGAAGGTTAAAATTTTCAAAAAAAAGGGAGGATAAAATGGATATTTTTAAGGCTTTTGAAGAGAGATATTCGCACAAGGAAGGTTTTTTGCCCGCACCTGTACCGATTGAGGATTTGGAAAAAATTGCGCGCGCGGGTCTTGCTGCGCCGAGCGGGGTGAATCGGCAAAGCGTGCGGCTTATAATTTTGCCGAACCGCGAGGCAATTGCACCGGTTTGTGCTGTTTCGTCGGCAATCGGGCTTGAAACCGCGCCGGCGGCAATCGCCGTATTAACCGACAAAACAGTTACGCCGTCGGGTGAGTTTAATTTTGAAAAAGAGGACTATGCCGCCGCCGTCGGAAACATGTTGCTTGCGGCAACCGCGATGGGGTATTCGTCGCTTTGGCTCGACAGCCCGTATTTCGACGCAAAAAAAGAAGCCGCCGCCCGCGCCGTACTCGGAGCATCGGAAACAATGAAATTATGGGCTGTGTTGCCGGTAGGCAAGCCGGACGGAACCGGTTCGCGGCGCGAAAAATTGCCGTTTGACGCGCGGGTTTCTTATGTAAAATTCGGGGCGGCGAAGGAATAACGAAAAAAAACCCCGCAGACTTTAATTTATACACATCTCGCCGCGTCGTAAATTCCGTTAATCAGCCTCTGAGTGCGAAGCCACTCCGCGCCGTCGGGTTGCGGAGCGATTCCCGCCGTAATGGCGTCGTAAAACGCCTGAATCTGCTTAACGTGCGACACGCCCCAATACGATTTCATGCCGAACCGCCGTTGCGCATCAACATCCGCGCCGGCGGTTATTTTTTGTCCGTCGGAGAAAAAAATCGTCGCGTCTTCGCCGATAATTTGCGCTCGTCCGTTTTCGCAAATGAGTTCGATGGTTGCGGGGGCGTCGTAGGGGTGATATGTGTTTACGAAAAACGAAATTTTCGCGCCGTTTTTATAGGTAATAATCCCTTCGGCGACGTCCTCGACTTCGATTTTCGGATGCGCGCGATTTGCAATTGCCGCGCTTATTTCGCAAAAATCGCCGAGAAAAAAATTTACCAAATCGAATGTATGAATGGATTGATTTATTAAAACACCACCGCCTTCGGTAGCGAGTTTGCCGCGCCAATCGCCGGATGAGTAATAATCGTCGCCG
The DNA here is from genome assembly GCA_009781765.1 of Defluviitaleaceae bacterium. GTDB lineage: Bacteria > Bacillota > Clostridia > Lachnospirales > WQUN01 > WQVC01. Next base: position 71,607 of record WQVC01000001.1, read on the forward strand.
CGATTCCAGTTCACCCGAAGGAAACCGCTTTTTACCGCACCGAGCGCGTGTAAATTTTTTTTAATCAAAATCGCGCCCGGCGAAAAACGATTTTGAAACACGACGGATAAAAATGCGTCGTGTTTTTTTGCTGCTTCATGCATTTTTTCCGCGTCGGCAACGGTGGTTGCGGGCGGTTTTTCGCACAAAACATGAATCCCGCGTTCAAGTGCGGCTACGGCAACTTCCGCGTGCAAAAAATGCGGCAAGCAGATATGAAGCACATCAAATCCGCCTGCCGCAAGCATTTTTTTATAGTCCGAAAAAACGGGGCAATCAAACCCCGTCAAAATATTTTTGTCGCAAACCGCCGCGAGTTTAACTCCGGTCGCCTCCAGTGATTTCAAATGCATGGGAGCAACAGCCCCGAGTCCGATAACAGCTGCTTTAAACATGACAACCGCCTTTCACCCCTTGAAAACCGCCCTGAGTATACGGCGAAAAAAGTAATTTGACAAACCCCTCGGGTAGAATGTAGAATAGCTCTCGCACGTTTAAATCTGAAAAAGCAAGGAGAAACGACAATGCCGAAACCGAAACGCGGAAAACTTGCGCGTACAGTAAAAGGTTGGCGCGGAAACTGCCCTGCCTGCACCCGTACCGGCGTAAAGCTCCTCTGGGAGAAAACCGAAGGCGAAAAAACCATGAAAGTCTGCAAGCAATGCGGTGAGGTCTAACAAGCCGTCACCCTCCCCGCCGACATAGCTCAGTTGGTAGAGCAGCTGATTTGTAATCAGCAGGTCATCGGTTCGAGTCCGATTGTCGGCTCGTGAAAAACCCTCGTAATCACTGCGTTTACGAGGGTTTTTGCTTTAGTGCGGTAACGGGTCAACATGTCGTCGGTGTGGTAACAGTGTGGTAATTATGTATTGTGCCGCATTCTGTATTCGTGATAAAATAAAAAAAGAAGCAGTCGCCACCCTACCACAGATTAGCAACTGCCTCCAAACAACGAATCGGCAAGACGCCGCTCCATGTCCATTATATGTGAGCGGCTTCCTTGTTTCAAGAGGCGGGCGTCGAAAATGGCATTGGAAAATATCAAAAACACGGTGCATCAAAATATTTCGGAGCTGTTCGCATCCGCCGCCGTGGATGCGTTGACCGGGGACACGGAGGCGCACCGCACGAAGTTGGAAATAATCGCGCAAATCGCCGAACTGCTTGGCATTGAAACAGAGATAACGACGGTGACGATTAACCTCAAAGCCGAAATGGCGCAAAAATAGCCACAATCAAAGACCTCTTGTGTAAACGGAACTTTTGCGACTATGATTTTTCGTAAAATGCTTTCAAGTCCTTTAACATTTGAACAAGATAATCTCCGTCCACATCATTTTCATCGGGGTCGAGATACCTCTTGCCAAATTCCACGAAGCCGTTTTCCGAGTAAAAATCTATCAACTTGGGCTTGTCCTCACATTCAAGGTAGACAACTCTGCCGCTGAAAAGTCGTTGAAATTCCCAAACCTTATCACATGCGATTTTTAAAAGTTCGTCCCCTGTTATCAGCCTGCCGCCATTGACGGCATAGTTTTTACCCAATTGCCCTATCAATGGAGCAGGGATTGTATGTATGCCGAGCTTTTTATCGTGAGTGCCGAATTTTGCGATTTTTTTCAGCAACGCTTTGCTTAAACCTTGTGTTTTTCCGGTTTTCGATTTTGCCCTTACAGACTTATCGGCAATTGTGAATTGTTTTTGGGCAAGCGAAAAATATCCGGCCAATTCCGGATTTTGCTTGTATGAAGCGTATACAAGGTATGTTGTTGCATATCCTCGTCGTTCAAACTCAATCGCCTTGAAATGTAAAAAATTCTCAACATCGGGATTCATTGGACACAAAAAAGAGGACACGATATTCTTTGTCGAATCCTCCCCAAGCTCTTTAAGCATATCTTTCAATAAAAATAAGCTATACCCTGACATTTATTGCACCCCAAAGTATCGCTTAATATTTTCACCTTTAACTTCATCAAGACGCCTTTGAAGCACAACTTCCTTAGAGCTTTTCTTTTCCGCATTTTCCAATGCGGAAACAAGCCCCTCAGCAAGACGCTTGTTCTTGATATTTACGCTTTTAATCATGCTCTTGGTTGCCATGCAAATCGCTCCCCGAAAATAATATTTGAAACGCCCTCAAGTGGGATAAGAGCATTGCATTAGTATTAACACAGGACACATAAAATACCCTCGCCGGAAAACACAAATCAGACCTGACTATGGTTGACTTGTTTTCATTATATTCATTCAACCGATGATTCGTCAATGAATGTGCGTAATATATTACCTCCCAACAAAAAAAGCGGCATCCCTCCGAAACCGGAAGGATGCCGCTTTTGAATTGCAGGAAATTTGAAGCACAGGAATCAGCCTACAGAAAAAACGAATGTCTGCCGATGTCGTGCGAGTGCGTGCGATTCTGCCGCGCCCAACTGTTGGGAGCGGAATCAAAAAATAACGCCCCCTTCGAGTGGTCAAAACCGGAGAGGGCTTGCCGGGCTGCTTCTTTTTGCGCGGATGTCGGTTCGGCTCGTTCATACGCGCCGTTTCGCGTCGGCTCGAACTGATTTTCCTGAAAGATGACATTGTAAATTCCGTCGGGGAATTTAGGGCTGCTGTGTCGGTTTATTACCACGTTTGCCACGGCGGTCTGTCCGATTAAATCTTCGCTGCGGGCTTCCGCCCAAATTATGCGATGCAGAGGGTCAAGACAACGATTGGCGATGTTGATTAAAAGCTGCCCCAAAAATAAAATGTTGCTGTTTTTGACCTGCTCGCGCCAATAATCGGGGCTGCTCATAACGCCGGACATCTCCAAAACTTTCAGCGCGGTTTCAATGTCGGTTATGCCGTTGTCGATTCCGGCGTGAAGCACGTCTTCGCCCCGACCGAAACGCTCCAAAAGCTCATCCAACCACTGAACACAGTCCACTCCCTGCCAAAATTCGGGGGTGGTGATTACGCCGAGTTCAGCCATGCGCCGGATATTGGCCTCGTCAATGGGAAATGACTGCAAGGACGAAGGTTCGGCCGGAGGCATTTCCATCGCTCTTCCGAGCAGACTTTCGGCGACAGCATGACATATCGCTTCGAAGTTTTCGCGGTATAATCGCACGTCCGTATGCGAGTTGACGAAACAAACCTCAATAAGTATCGACGGCGTTTTGATAAGCCGCAAAAATCCCAAAGTTGACGACATAGTGCCGTCACCGCGCCGAAGCGTTAACCCGGAGACCGCCGCAACAGCTTGTGATACTGCCGAGGCTGTCGCTTTGCACTCGGGATGTCCCGCATGGTAAAGCGTTTCGACGCCGATACCTCGCTCGACCGTGTTGTCGGGAGTGCCGGCGTCAAAGGAATTAAAATGTACCGATACGTCCAAGTCGCGTTGCAGACGATTATGCTCACGCACGATAGCATTTACGTTGTCGTTTGCGGTACGAGCATTGTTTTCGTGAAAAACGTGAACCTGCGTGTGTCGCCGCAAAATTTCCGCCACTCGGTCGGTTACTTTGCGAGCTTCCGTAACCTCATCAATGAGATTACTCGCACCGCGAACATACTTCCCGTGGCCTGATGACATTGCAATAACCATTGTAACTACCTCCTTTTTGATTGCAAAAAAAACCGGGTATCCTATTCGGAATGCCCGGCTTTGATTTCGGCTTTACGCCATGCTCTTAAATCTTCGTCATACCCGTCAACCGCACCGTTTCCGCCGTACTTTTTATACAAGGCATGTGTTTCGGTAAAACTTTTGTACATACTGCCGTTAAATCGTTCTTTTGCTCTCATGTCGTAGTAAATCCGCGTCAATGAGTTGTACAGCGTGATTCGGGCAAGTTCGCGTTTGTCTGATTCGATTCCGTTTATTTTTTTCTCAAAGTTTTCCTCAATGCAGTTGAGCTTATCCTGCATTTCGGCGATTCCGGTTGCGGCCTCTTGCACGGTTGCCGCAAGTTCCGTCATTGCATCGGCGGCGTTTTTCAACGGCGCGAGGGCTTCGTGGTCTGCGACCTTCTCGGCAAGTTTATTCACCGCTTTTTTTCCGCCGTAAATCAAGCGTTTTGCTATCTGATAAACGCTTGTAAACACGAACGCTCCCCATCCGAATATCGCAAGAATACTTTGCCAAAAACCCGGCGCGTTCTGAGCAACATCAATAATCTCGTAAGGACTCATATTTTCACCTCCGTTTCAATGTCGCGAAACATGGTCGCCAATGTCCGTCAAGCGTGAATCCCACACGATGCCGTGTTCGTATTGGTCGCGGGAGCGGTTTAAAATTCGATGAACGAGATGCTTTTGCCCGTGATTGTGGGAAGTCATCAGGCAAATATCTCCCGCTTTCAAGCCTTGCCATATGATTCCCTCGATTGCGGTGGTTTGGTTTTGTTGCGGTTTGTCCGGTTCGGGCGTATTGCCGGCAGCTTCGGTAAATTCGATGCGGAACGCAACATCGCCCGACATGGTTGTCGTTTTGCGTAATTCGCTGAAAACCTCGCTTGCGGTAAGCGCGGGCATATCCAAAATAATGCCGCCGTCTTTCATTGTAAGCCAACGCGAAAACTCGTCGCCGCTGATTCCGTAGCTGCCCGGCGGCGACACGACGCTTCCGCCGCTCGTTCCTTCGGGGGCGAAAAACTGCAAATTAAAATCGCTCGCGCTTGCCATGCGATTATAAAATGCTGCGGCTAATCCGTCCGAAACATCGTCGGCTTGACCTTGAAACGTAACGATTTCAGGTCTGCCGTACATGCGATGCACGATGAGTCGCACTTTTTTCACGATTACATTGTCGGTAAGATAAAAAAATTTTGACGGCAGAATATCGCCCGATTGCATTTCAATTTCCAACGGGTCAACGTTTCGCACCGTACCGAAAATGATATGCGAATCATACTTTGCGGCACATTTTTCGGCGTATTCCTGTTGTTCCTTTGCGTATTTTTGAAAATAATTCATCCCGTCACCACCTACACATAAAACTCAACGTCCATTTCGTGCCGTTCCGCCGTTAAGGTGTGCGTCACTTGTTCGCACCAATGCCCGGCGTCGATATTCGCACGGTCGAGCCGCAACTGCACACCGGTGCCGGCTTGAATGCGAAAATCGCCGATGCCTGTTCCGCGCAGATGCCGCGTTACGCGATTATGCGCACGCAATTTCAAATGATTCACTTCCATGATTTCGGATTCGGTCATGTGTTCCGACGCTTCCCACGTAAGCTGTCTGAACCACCATTTGCCCTGCGTTTCGCTGTTTTCGACAATCCAAGCGTCACGCATTCCGATTTCCTCGTTGTCGCGGACGGCTTTGATTGCGTTATAAGTTTGCGAAAGACTTTGCTTGTAGTTGTACGACGTGATGAACGATTCATCGCCGAGAACAATCGGCCGGCGCAATGCCTTTAATTCGCGCCACTCGATAACGCCCGCATTATCGCGCAGCATGTACAGGCTGTCGGGAGCTTCCGCAACATGAGCGGAGGTCATTGTGTCAGCTATCATGCTGTAAAGCGTTTGCGTCAAAAAATAATAATCCTCCAACGGCGCGACGGCGGGTTCTTTTACGGCGAAGGTCACGCCGGCGCGAGCAAAGCGTTCCGCAAATTTATTGCCGAGATGCAGAAAAAAATCGCTTCCGGTAAACCCGACGGGACGATACGCGCTTTCGACACCGGCAAGAAGTTTCAAATGGTCAACCGCTCGAAGCGTGTTTGTTTTTAAGCCGATGCCTTCTTTGTTTAATTCCGGCTCTTCGATTAAGCCAAAAAATAATTCCTCTCCGTTCACGCCGAATCGAATGCGTGAGCCGGGAGGAATTACGATGTTGCTGTCCTTGCGTTTTTGCAGCGTGACTTCAAGCGTACCGGGGAAGCCCATGTTTCGGGACGTTTGCCATTGTATGCTTTCCGCGCTCGGGGTCAAATTGACGGGACGCCCTTTGTACGGGTACGCGGTTAAGTTGACCCTGTATTTCGAATGCGAAAGTGTACTCGGCATAAATCACCTTCCAAATAAAAAAGTCGCCATAGGCGACTAATTAGCGGTTTGCAAATATTCTTTTAATCCCTGCTGAAGAATTTGCGAAAAATTTACACCGGCACGTTCAGCCTCGGCATTTAACCAACTCGGAATTGACAAAGTTTTCTTTACAAATCTGTTGGCTTGACGCTCCCTTGTCGGGGGCATAAATACTTCCACCAACAGCGGAATTTGCCCGCTTTCGATGATAAGCTCCGTTATATCTGTCGGGGCAGGGATTTCATCGTTATCTTTTTCCATGCTCCACAAATGAAGCCTTAAAGCCTCATTTGCGCTCTTCGCGGCTTCCTCCGTTGTTTCGGCGCAGGATAAACAACCCGGCAAATCCGGAAACTCAATTGAAATTCCATCGGGGTCAACAGACAGTACCGCAGGATATATATATGTGTCTTTCATAGAAAAAGCTCCTTTCGTCGTTCGGGCAGGGGAAGCAGGGCTTAAAAATTCACCCCGGTTTGTCGCGCTATGCTTTGCAGTGTTCTTATCGGTATGTGATTTTTTGGGTGAGGTATCGTGGCTTTACCGATTTTTACGGGGTGCTTGTAGTGCCTGTGACTACCCTCTTGCCCTACAAAATACCATCCGTCTTTCAAAAGCATTTTTATTACTTCCCTTGATGAATAGCTCTTCATCATCGTGCCCCCTCTTGATACTACCGTACCACGTATTATATTACGTGTCAAAAGAAATGTGCTGTGACAGAGTTTTACTACAGCCAATTTTCCGGAACAATAAACTCCTGCCCGGGAAAAATCAAATTTTGATTTCCGCGTGCGTGGATGATTTCTTTGTTCAAAGTGTAAAGCTCGCGCCATGCCGCGTCGGGTTGCCCGAACTGCCTCGCAATGCGCGTAAGATTATCGCCGCTTACAACGACATGCGTTCGCGGATGCGGCGGTCGTTCGTCGATGCGCGGCGACTCCGGCTCACGAACGACAACTTCGCCGCCGCTGATTTCAACGTCCAATTCTTTCATCGCATGTTCTTCAAACTTGAAAATATCAAGCGCGTAATGAATATCGTGTTCTTCGCCGTTTACGATGCTGTACTGCCGCAGGTTAATCAGTGCCGGAAAATTTACCGGATATGTGGTGTATTCGTCGGATTCAATTATAAAACGCACGGGCTTGCGGCTCTCTCGGATTTCCTGCAATTTGTCCAAATACTCGCGCGGAGATTTCGGGTCGGTTGTGTACAGGTCAATCCACTCGCTCCAAAACTGCAAATCCGCTATCGAATACATCGGCGGCACGGCGTAGCTCGGCGCGTAAACAAGACCTTTTTCGACGATATGATGCTCAATCGGCGGCGCGTCTTGGATTACATCAATGCGCGAAAACAGTTCGGGAATTTCCAAATTGCCCAAAGGCGATTCAATGTGCAAAATTACGGGGCGTTCCATCAAATCACCTCATCGTCGCGGAGTTTCAGGCGTTGAAAAAGTTGCTCGACCTTCGGATGCTTCTCCGGCAAATCAGATTCGTTGTATTCGATGTGCAGAAACGTGTGCAAAACGCCGTTTGATATTGCCGGAGGGCTTGCCGGTCGCGTTTTTTTCACCGCGCCGAAGTACGGAATATACTGCAATGCACGAGCGAGATTTTGTGCCATTGCGTATAATTCTTGATTCAGACGCGGTACAAGTTTGCGGTCGAGGGGAGAGATGTCGATATTGTACTCAAATCGGAATAAATCGCGATAATTAAATCGTTCGCGTTTCCCGCGCCGCTCTCGTCCAGTTGGATTAAACGGCGTTAAATTTTCGATAAAAATATGCGGAAAACTGTCGCGACTGTTCGGCAAAAGAACCTGCCCGGTGATAGAATCCGTGCCGTTCGCTTCGGTGAATACAAGCAATTTTCGGGTTTCCGGTTCGAATACTCCCTCAACTTTTCCCGGTCGCGTAATTGTTACCTCGGGAATGCAGTCGTGAATTTGCTCCTCAAGGGCGAGTAAAAATGTTGCGGGCAAGATAATTTTTTCCATGATTCACCGCCGTTTCGTGTGTAATAAAAAAACCGCCGATTTTTCACGCGGTCAATTTTGATTCAATCAGATTTTTAAGCATTTCAGAGTATCTTGATGCGGACTCCTTGCCGAGAGAAGAAAATGCACGCTCCCACCAAAACACGCCCGGTATTTTTTCTCCCGAAATATGATGAGTGAAGCCGTAGTTGTTAAAGCTCGCATATTCCGCGAGATTTTCCCAATCAGCTTCGGTTAACCCGTCTTTTTGGCGGACGTCCGACATTTCGAAGCGGTTTGCCATATGTCCGGTATCATAGGCTTCTTCAAGCACCATCGGAAGCACAAAATCAAGGAATCTGTACCACTCTTGCCGCAAATACTCTGCGTTCATTTTCGGGAGTTCGGATTTTACGCCGTCGCACATGGTAACAATTGATTCAAGCCCGGATAAATCCATTGTAAACATGGTTTTCAGCCCCTTTACACTCCTGCCGGCAGCGGCGCGACCTCGGAAATGATACCGTCGCGCCCGAGCTGTTTCATCAGTAAATTTGCGCGTTTTCTGCTGTTTACGGTATACGGGTCGCCGCAAATGCCTTCAAATGCCTCAACAATTTCCGTCGCGCTTGCATCGGGGATTTTTACGATAACGGTGTCGCCGTTTTGCAAATCTACGTCGATATTCATGTGAAGAGTAACGTTTACGATTACGGGTATTGTCGGAGTGTTTGAAACGTCCGCGCCGTCGAGTGAATTGCGCGAAGCATGAACGCTGATGTTCGAATATACTTCGCGCGGAACACCGTCAACCGGCGACGACCTGCAAATATCCATAAAGTGGACGGATAAGTTACGGTCAAGAGTCGCACCCAAGCGACCGAGGAGCTTTCTCCTGCGTACTTGCGCTCTATTCATAGCATCACCTCTAAATATTGACATTGTAAATACATTGAAATAAAATTCGGGCAAGGAGCTGATTAAATGAAAACTGCCAATTACAACATTCGCCTCGACCCCATTGTAAAATCAAAAGCGGAAGAAACTTTTGCTGTCTTCGGTTTGAATCTGAGCGAGGCAATAAATGTGTTTCTGCACACGTCGATAATGTACCGAGGATTTCCGTTTGAAATTCGCGAAAAAGTGCCGAATGCACAGCTTCGCGAATCAATTGCAGAAGCTGAAAAAATGATACAAGAATGCGAAGCCGGTACTCGCAAACCTCGATTATTTGCCAATGCCCGAGAAATGGCGGCGGCTATGGATGCCGAAGATGCGGCAGAGGGCTTGGCATGAGCAAATACACAGCGGAATACACAAACGAGTACAAGGGAAATCGCCGTGCGGTGATAGAGCGCGGTTATGATACGACAAAATTGGACGACACCATTGACATCCTGCTTCAAGGCGAACCCGTCCCTGCAAGATACAAAGACCACGCCTTAAAAGGAAATTGGAGCGGATACCGCGAATGTCATGTTGACGGCATGGGCGATTGGTTGCTCGTTTACAAAAAGCACGAGGGTACGCTGATACTGCTTTTCACCGGTACCGGTACTCATTCCGATTTGTTCGACTAACCTTGCACTGCCTTCAAAATCGCGTCGAGAGTTTTTTGGTTTGCGGCGACTTGTTGGCGGAGTTCGTGCAGTTCCGACATTTCCGACCCGATTTCAGCGCGTATAAATTCTCCCGTTTCGGAATCAAATCGTGTACCGATGATGTTTTGGAATTGCTCTTTGGTTATCGGAATAAGCGTATCGCCTTTTTCCGAATATTCATTAAATTTTACATATGCCGCCGCAATATCCGGTTCTTCGGGAATGTCGGGGTGGGATACTACATCATCGACGTAATTTTCGTCGTCGAGGTGCGCAAAAAACAGCATAGGAACGAACTCACCACCGACAACGCCGGTTTCGGTAAGTTCCCCGCCATGATGAAACACGCCTAAAAGGTTTTCGTCGTACTCTTCAACCTGTATCATGTGCATGTATTGGTTAGGGTGAGTTATTGCTGTGATATGCCCTGAAAGCTGTGATACCCCCACGATTATCCCCGCGTCATTTTTTTGGAGATAATTCACACACTCTTGCCCGATTATCGGGCGGATTCGCTCGTAGATAATATCTTTGACTTCTTTCGGCAAGCTGTCAATTGCTCGCACGAACTCTTCAAATTCTTCGTGTGTTGATATAGATTCAACATACTTCAAAAATTCACTTGTGTTAAAACTCACAATGCTCAACGCTCCTTTCGCCCTAATTGAATGCAACGACTTGCCATGCTACTTCGCGGTCTATTCCGATACCTGCCGTGGATGTTGGTACAGTTGCTATATTTATGGTCGTACCATTGACAAGGTTTACACGAAATGTGCTTCTTGACTGTATTGTCCCGGCAAAATGTAATGTAAAGGAGTTTAGCGCAACAAACGAGCGCGAAATATCTACGTTAGCTATCGCCACGCTTGTGATATGCGCCCCTCCAACATTGGCTATTCCGCGTTGGACGGAGGCACTCACTCGAACCCCTGTTCCTGTTGTGCCGAGGCGAGCAATTATCGCGTTAAGTTTTGCGGACTGAGTAGCGGTTACTGCAGTGTTTGCGGCGGCGTTATTTGCTCCGAGGCGATTTGCAAGAATTTCCGCGAGCTTTGCATTGGCAGAGCCGCCCGCATTTGCGGCGTCAGCATTTTGTCCGATAGCTGAACGCAAATTGCGAAGCCTGCCCATGACCGTAACACCAGCTTCGTTGCCTCCCTGTTCTGCTGTCGCTCCGTCACCTATGCTTGCGGCTGTTGCACGGGTGCTTACTGATACGTCAATGCGGGTATTAGTGGTGGCGAGGTTGGCCAAGTTTGTAGCTATCGCCGCCGTTATCCTTGCCGCGCCGTCCCGTGCCGCCATGGATACCCCTGCGATAAGTCTGTCTATAACAGACCTTGTGCGAGCCATAAGCGTACCAAGGTCGGCCGCAACGTCATGTACCGTGCCTATGCCGTCAATTGCCGTCGCCCGTGCTGCCGTAATGCGTAAAGCACTGTCAATCATAGCCTGTGTGATATTGCCCTGTACGCGCCCGTTTGTGACTGCAATTGCCGTCGCAAGGGCATTAGTCCACTGCGCCGTGCTTAACGCCGTATTTCCCGGAGCGCGGGTTGCAATCGCATTGAGGATTGCTTGCAAATCTACGTCGGTAAGACCTCCGAGCGGAAATGCCGTGCCGTTTAAAATCGCAGTAACGGTATCGCCGGTGATTTGCATTTCAAACCCGTGAACTCCGCCGGGGTCGGTAACAAGTTTTTGTTCGTGCCGCCATACTCTCGTTTCAAGTTCCTGCGCTGTTACGAATGCTCCGGCAGGAAAGGTGAACGTCAATCCGACGCCCTCAGCAAGAGCTATTGCAACGGGCATTGACAGCGGAATCTCTTGTATCGAACCGCCGGACGCATCATGCGCACCTACCGGATGCGGATTATCGCCGAGAGTTCCGTAAAAAATCAGTGTGCCGTCGTCCGTAAACCCGCCAAATTCATTTAATTCGAACGCAGGTATATCCGGATGCATTTGATTTCGATATTGAATTGTAAAATGCACCTCCGCGCCCGTCCGCACAGGAGTAGTGCGGGTTGCGGTCGCGACGGGTTCAATCAAATCCGTCATCATGTCCGGTTCGGCTGTGGTGTCGTAAATATTTCCGCTGCCCACCATTATCCTGTCGATATGCAAATTTTCGCCGACAGCAAGCCCTGCGATTAACTCGCGCCCCTTGCGAGTTATCCAAAAATTATCTCCGCGTGCCAAAAAAACCACCTCAATCTTTAATTACGTTTTCTGCGGACTGCACCCATCACGTTTTTCGCAGTCACACGGATTTGATTTTTGCCTGCCGGTTCTTTCTTGACGAGGGCAGATAGCGACACTCCCTGCCGACCCCCGGCAAATCTCTCAGCGAGCCTGATTTATTTATACATGACTTGTCGCTTTTCGGGTTGTTGTAAAAAATGTGAGTAACGCTCCGCTTTACATCCCCGCACAGGCATCTCAACTCTCGCTGTTTTTCGTTAGACATCTGTGAGTTTGCAACCCTTTGCATGAACTCCATGAGAACCGTATTGCTTGCATGATTCAGATACTTTGAACTGTTTAAATCAATCATTCAACACCCACTTTCCGCTTAAAGTCCAAGCACAAACTCAACTTCTTTTACATTTCCGCAACTCACACCGACCGGACATTGTTTCGCAAATTCAAAAATCGGCGGCGGTGACATGTTTTTTATGCACCGGTCAACAGCTGCGGCTTCCGGAGTTGAAATATCAGGGGGCAGCTCTTGGTGGCAGTTTGTCACTTGCCCGTTCAGATTCATAAACGCATAGTGCGTAAAGTGATTCACGGGAAGCCCTGCCCCTTGCGGCGGTTTATTCTTAAATGTCTCGTTAAGCTGTGTAATTCGATAGGGGATATTCGCCTCACTGAGCTTTCGAGCGCGGGAGAGCCAATCGTCCGTGCCTTGAATGACAACGATTTCGTCATAAAATGCAGGCATCGGTCTGCCGGTGTGCCATGTCGCCACACGAACCATATTTTTAGCTTTCGGTATGGGCAAAGAACCGTTTGTTTGGATTACAACGATATATCCTCGTTTTTCGAGTTCTTTGATGAGAGCGTATATCTCCGGATACAACCCGGGTTCTCCGCCGGTTAATTTGAGTACCCATTCCGTCGGTGGGCAGTGTTCATCGAGCCACGGCAAGAACCGGGCGTTGGTGATGCGCTCCACGCATATTCCGCAAAGCCGCAATTTTCCATCGTATAAATACGTATGTTTGCAATTTTCGGAACAATTTTCACCCGCGCCGTTGCAGTAGTATTTAATGTGTGAATCTTTCATCCCGTCTTTCGCGACACAGTATTTACAATCGTAATTACATTCGTCCGTCAGAAATACTTCCAGCAGTTTCCGTCCGACTGCATTCAGCATCAGCTTCCGCCCTCTCTTTTTTCAAGCCCATATCAACATAAAGGGCGTGCAATCCAACTTGAGTAAATCGTTTGAGCAAATTAGGGTGTGTCGACAATAGTTTTGCCCCAACCAACAAAACAGGCAATCTGTACAGCGGCAAGATATGAAGCCGTATGTTTGGCGTAACGAGTTGCAATGCCGCGCCACTGCTTGAGAAC
>WQVC01000002.1 GCA_009781765.1 Defluviitaleaceae bacterium
GCGCGAAAGCGCGGTTTTTCGAGAAAGTTTTTTTGAAAGGGGGTTTGGGGGAAATCTTTTTTGCAAAAAAAAGATTTCCCCCAAGGTCTTAAAATGGAACTGCGAAGGGGATTACAACATGGCGAAAAAAGACTACTACGAGCAACTGGGCGTTGGGCGCGATGCGACCGATGAGCAGCTTAAAAAGGCGTATCGCAAGATGGCCAAACAGTATCACCCCGATGCGAATCCCGGTGATGCAACGGCTGAAGCGAAGTTTAAAGAAATCAGCGAAGCGTACAGCGTTCTTTCCGACTCGTCGAAACGGCAAAAGTATGACAACTTCGGTCATGCGGCGTTTGAGCAGGGTGGGGGAGGAGGAGGCGGCTTTCACAGCAGCATGGATATTGATATCGGTGATATATTCGGCTCGTTTTTCGGCGACGGAATTTTCGGCGGCGGGCGTTCGCGTACTCCGAAACCCAGACGCGGCGCAGATGTTCAAATGCGCGTAACAATAAAATTTGAAGAAGCCGTGTTCGGTGCGACGAAGGAAGTTCAGCTTCAAACGTTTGAAGCGTGTGCGCCGTGCGCCGGCAGCGGCGCGAAGCCCGGCACTTATCCCGAAAGCTGTAAAAAATGTAACGGCACAGGCAGTGAGCGCGTTACGCGGCAAAGTTTTATCGGCATGATGACGCAGGTTGTAACGTGTTCGGCGTGTCGCGGGCAGGGAAAAATCATCAAAGAGCCGTGCAAAACGTGCAGCGGGCAGGGGCGCGTTCGCACGTCGAAAAAAATTGACGTGAATATTCCCAAGGGCATTGATAACGGCCAGAGCATTCGGATTGGCGGAAAGGGCGAGATGGGCGATAAAGGCGCGCCCGCCGGCGATTTGTATATCACGGTTACGGTTTCGCCGCATAAATTATTTTCGCGCGAAGGAAGTCAACTTCATTTGGACGTTCCGATTACTTTTGTACAAGCCGCTATCGGCGACGAAATTTCGATTCCGTTGCTCGACGGCAATGCGGAAAAATATAAAATCAAGCCGGGTACACAGCCGGGTACGCTTGTAACCGTGCGCGGAAAGGGCGTTCCGAACGTTCATAATCCGCGAAACGTCGGCGATTTAATCGTAACAATTAACGTAACCGTTCCCACTGCCCTCAACGACAAACAACGCGAAATTTTAAAATCTTTCAACGACGCCATGGGTGACGATTACGTGAATCACAAAAAACGTTGGTTGGACAAGGTTAAATCCTATTTTATGTAGGCGCACACCCCGGAAAAAAACTATCAGCGACAGGAGCAACTCTCGACTTGAAAAGGGAATTGCTCCTGTTTTAACGAAAACAGTCTGAAAATTAAAATCGGAGGGATTAAAAATGCCGGATGCACTCAAGGATGTATTTAATCGCGAATATTTATGCAAATTAGCGGCGAATATTCAGGCGGTTTATTCGCCGTTTCGGGCGGATGATTTTGTAGCGTCAACGATGGATGAAACGTGGGACAGCCTCGAATTAAAGGGCAGAATGCGGCAAATCACTCTGAATCTCGGGAAATTTTTGCCCGCTGATTACAGAGAAGCAATTGCCGTAATTGATAAAGCGATTGTGAGCGAAGGCAGTTGGCTCGACGGTTTTTGCTTGTATTTTCCCGATTTTGCGGAAGTTTTCGGGCAGGACGATTGGGAAACATCCGTCGCGGCGTTGGAGCGATACACGCCCCACGCATCTGCCGAATTTGCTGTGCGCCCGTTCATTATAAACGACGAAGAGCGCATGATGGCGCAAATGTACTGTTGGTCGAAAAGCGATAACAACCATGTTCGGCGGCTTGCAAGCGAAGGTTGTCGTCCTGCTTTGCCGTGGGCGCAAGCGTTGCCGAAATTCAAAAAAGACCCGACGCCGATTTTTGCAATTTTGGAGCAACTTAAAACCGACCCGGATATTTATGTACGAAAAAGCGTCGCGAATAATCTCAACGACATTTCGAAAACGCATCCCGATTTGGTTGCGAAAATCGCCCGGGAATGGTACGGCAAAAACGAACACACCGATTGGATTGTGAAACACGGATGCCGGACTCTTCTTAAAAAAGGAAACCGTGACGTGCTTGCGATTTTCGGTTTCAGCGATGCGGAATCCGTCGGCGCAAGTGATTTCGCCATCGACGCGCAAACCGTTGCGATTGGCGACGCATTTAATTTTTCGTTCGTTATAACAACAAAGAGCGCGACAAAAGTTCGGCTTGAATACGCTGTTGATTTTGTAAAATCAACCGGCAAGCGCAACAGAAAAATTTTTCAAATTTCCGAAATCGCGCTGAAAGCAAACGAGAACAAGGTTTATACAAAAAAGCATTCCTTTGCCGACTTGTCCACAAGAAAACATTATCCCGGCACGCATTCCGTTACGCTGATTGTAAACGGAGCCGAACGAGGTACGTTGGATTTTGAATTGACGTCCTAACATGACGCAGCGTTCAAAATCAATCGGTAGCTGAGCGGTTGCCGATTGATTTTGAAATTGCTGCGGATATAGTGAATCAATTTGATTTGCGTCCCGTTGGCGTTAAGTGCATTGTGGTGAGCGACCGGTTGTTTTCGGGTGTTTTTCCCGAAAACGACATTGAGCGAACCGCTTACAATGCATAGCCGACGGGACGCTTCTTAGTTTGATTCACTATAATTTTTAGCGGATTACACTCTCTCCTTCTGATTTAACAACTATATTGCCTTCTTTGTGCTTCCTGCTCATCAGATGGCGCGCTTTTCGATTTTCAACAGTGTCGAAAATGATTGAGAAATCGTAATCATCGGGGTAAAGTTCGGCGGCCGCAATTTTCAGCTTTACGCGCTTGTGATTGACACGGTGCTTTTTGCCTTTTACCTGAACACCTATTTCGCCTTTGCTGTTGGCGCGCTCATACACGATGCCGATATCTTTTTGCGGGTACATAATTACGCTGTCGCCGATGTTAAAACGTTGGCTTCGGGGTATTGTTGCGATTTTTTCGGGTTCGCTTGAAATTTCCAAAGGCGTGACCGTAAGAATCGCGCTTTCGTTTTTCCCGGATTCAGCGACTTCATTGCGAGGAGCGGAGTATGTTATTTCTTTCGCGCGCTTTAAAAGATGCGCGGGCATACCGAGCCGTTCCGCTATATGCAACGCGCAGCTTTCTCCGGCTTCTCCGATTTCCAATTTGTACAGAGGCATAAGGCTTTCCCTGTCGAATGCCATGCGCGCATTTATTACTCCTTGCGTACGCGCGGCAAAATCTTTTATTTCAGGGTAGTGGGTTGTGACGGTGAATAAGCAACCCTTTGCCAACAATTCTTCTAAAATTGCCGTGGCGATACCCATGCCTTCGGCAGGGTCTGTGCCGGAGCCGAGTTCGTCGAATAAAACCAGAGAATGTGCCGTGGTTTTTTCTAAAATATCTATGATGTTGGTCATGTGGGATGAAAACGTAGACAGGTTTTGAGAGATGCTTTGCCCGTCCCCGATATCGCACCACACCGAATCAAAAATACATATGCTGCTGAGTTCATCCGCGGGAACGTGCAACCCGCTTTGAGCCATCAACGAAAGAAGCCCCGCCGTTTTTATTGCAACGGTTTTTCCGCCTGTGTTCGGCCCGGTTACGATAATGCCTCTTATTCCGCCTCCCAGCGCGAAGTTCAACGGAACGGGTTCGCTGTTGTGCAAAAGCGGATGCCGCGCCGAAAGCAATCGTATTTCGCGGTCTTCGGTCAGACGGATTTGCGACGCTTTCATGGAGATGCTCAACTTTGCTTTGGCAAAAACAAAATCGAGAGTTTCCATTGCTTCCATGTTCATTTTGACGGACGTTAAATCATCGTGAATCAGAGCGGTAAGCGTATAGAGAATTGTGCGCACTTCGTTATCTTCCTCTGTTTTGAGCGCGGCAAGCTCGTCTTGCAGCTTGGATATTGCAGAGGGTTCGATGAAGCACGTTCCGCCCGTGTTAGACATTTCCACCAAAATGCCGGAAATTTTATTTTTGTGTTCCTTTTTTACGGGCATGGTGTATCTGCCGTTGCGAACAGCAACGAAACCGTCAACGCAATACGACCTGTTTTTTTGCAACAGAGATTCGATTTTGCTTTTAATTTGTTCACCTTTGCGCTCGATACTGCGACGCAAGTCGTGAAGCCTCGGGGTTGCCCTGTCGTCTATTTGCCCGTTGTTCAAACAACGACCGATTTCATCCGCCAAATCGGAAAGGTCAATCATGGAGTTTCCGTAAAATGCAATATCCGCTTCCGATGATTCCGCTTTTTTCAAATAAGATTTCATTCGGGTGCATGACATAATGAATATTGCCACGTTGCTTATTTGCTCGGGGTTCAGCATTGCATCGGCGTTTATTAAGCCGATGATTTTTTCAAGCTCCGTCATAACCGCGACAGGCGGGTTTCCGACTTGCTCGATAATTTTTTTTGCTTCCGATGTTTGGTCGGCAAGCCGCTTTGCATCCGCAATATTTTTCGCCGGCACAACAGCTTTACAGCGTTCTTTTGCCGCCGATGAAACCGCGCAATCGGATAAGCGGTTAAGTATTTCGTCAAATTCCAAGGTTTTAAAATGATTCATGTAATCCTCCTGTGTTACAGCGAACGCACCGGATAAGCCCGTTCGCTGCAATAATATAATTTTTATTTCGGACGCAAAAATGCCGCAGATAAGCAGCCTCGTAGAGTGTTGAAAAATGTCGCGAACGAACGTATGCGAACGGACAATTTTTCAACACTCTCCCTCAAGAAGAGCTGCTTCATCTGCGGCATTTTGTGTGATTGCGGATTATCGCACAAAAAAAGATACGACCTTATCGTATCTCCCAACAGTGATGGCAGTATTCAAAAAAAGGTTGCTGATTTGACGGCACAGAAAAAAATACAGGCAAAACTGATGCCCCGTTTTTTAATTGCGCCTCGGTATGCGGTTTTAGGTTTGAATCACCGATACCACATCAGCACTCACAAAACACACCTCTTTCTGAAATAAATATTCACTCCGAGTATATCCGTGAGCCGGGAAAATGTCAAGGGTGAAAAATTTTCTTTCGCGATTTTCGGGAGGAATTAAAATCAATCGGTAACCGCTCAGCTACCAAATTGATTTTGACAACGCCGGTGCTTATAGTTAAACAAGGCAAAAGCGGCCTTGTTTAATCCCGCGCATACGCTCGTTCTCGAAAGCTCGCAGCATTTTTTAATGCTCTCCCCGGGTGTTGACAAACGCGGGGTTTTCGTTAAGAATTCTGTAAAACGAGCTTGAAATACGAGAGTACGAGAGGAGCGCGAAAACATGGACACTTCAACATTATTTAAATTAAGTTACGGGCTTTATCTGCTTACAACAGAATGCGACGGAAAAGATAACGGCTGCATTATAAATACCGTTATGCAGGTTACAAGTTCCAATGTTTGCATGGTTTCCGTAAGCAAACAAAACCACACAAACGATATGATTATGAAATCTGAAAAGTTCAATGTTTCGGTGTTGACCAACAACACGCCGTTTGAAGTGATTGAGCATTTCGGTTTCAAGTCCGGAAAAAGCGAGGATAAATTTGCCGATTACAAGCACGTCGAAAGAAGCGCAAACGGTATTCTTTATCTTGCGGAATGTGTTAATGCGTATCTGTCTTTTGAAGTGAAGGAATCGTTTGATTTTGGTTCGCACATGGTCTATAAATGTGAAATTGTCGGCGGCGAAACAATTTCGGACGCGCCGAGCCTTACGTACGACTATTATCACCGGTACATCAAACCCGCGCCGCAAGCCGCCGCGAAGGACGGGTATCGTTGCATTATTTGCGGATATGTATATGAGGGAGACGTTTTGCCCGATGATTATATCTGCCCGCTGTGCAAGCACGGAGCAAGCGATTTTGCGAAAATTAAAAAGGAGGAACGCATCATGTCCGCACCGAATCTGAAAGGAACAAAAACCGAAAAAAACTTGCAGGAAGCATTTGCCGGAGAATCAATGGCGCGCAATAAATACACATATTTTGCGTCAAAGGCGAAAAACGAAGGGTATGAGCAGATTGCTGCACTTTTCGAAGAAACCGCGCTGAACGAACGGGAACACGCAAAAATATGGTTCAAGTTGCTTTGCGACGGCGACATCCCCGCAACCGCAGATAATCTTGCGGCGGCCGCCAAGGGCGAAAACGAGGAATGGACTGATATGTACAAGCGCATGGCGTCTGAGGCAAAAGAAGAGGGCTTTGAACATATCGCGTTTTTATTCGAGCAGGTGGGCAATATCGAAAAAGACCACGAAGAACGTTATCTCAAACTGCTTGAAAATATGAAAAATTCGCAAATTTTTGCAAAAAACGAAAAATCCGTGTGGATTTGCCGAAATTGCGGGTATATCGCAGATGCGCAGGCAGCTCCCGGCGGTTGCCCCGTTTGCGTTCATCCGCAAGCGTATTTTGAATTGCGGTCTGTGAATTATTAAACATTGACAAACGCCGTGTCTTTGGTGTAAAAGTGAAACAGTACGAAATTACAGAGGGAGGGTGCGCGCACATGAAGAAGAAATTATTTATTCTTGCAATCGTGGTGTGTGTAGCCTCCCTTCTCTCTCCTTTTGCAGCCGTCTTCGGGACGGATTGCGATTGCGTCACCGAATGTTTGTGCGGCACGGACTGCAACTGCCCTCCCGATGCAGCTTGCGGTTGCGATGATACGTGTGCCTGCGAAGTTGTTTCTTGCTACGCCTGCGAACCTATGATTGTCAGATTTTCGGAGCAACAATTAAAAGCTGTTGCTTCGTTTTTTTATGCGGAATCCGGTTTGTCTTCGGCAAGCAACGGATACGAAAAAATTTTTATCGGCTGCACTTCAAATATTGTTGAAGCCCATGTGAAAATGAATAATTAAGAGCTACATACGGCGAACACCATCGTTCGCGACCGCGCAAGGAATTATCGTGCCGATTTCGGCATAATTTTGCCTTGCTTTTTTGCACTTACGCCCCTTGTTCGCTTGGTGCGTTTGCTGTACCGAAAATTAAATTCAAGGAGAATGTGAAATGAAAAAAATAGTTTTCGTTTTATTTGCTGTTTTAATTTTTCTTGCCGCTTGCGGCGAAAATAATGCGGTAACATCGCAGACGGAAGGCGCGACAACAACCGAACTTACCGTATGGGGAATGGTGTGCCAAAGTTGCATAACGACGGTGGAACGCGCTGTATCCGACGTTGACGGCGTGATTAGCGTTTCGGCAAACTTTAGGGCAAACACTGTAACAATTATTCACGACGACACCGTTGACATCAACGAAATCGAAAAAATCATAGAGCAGGAGGGCTTTAACCTGCCATGAATACATTTAAGTTAATCACGCGGAATCTTTTTCGCAAAAAATTCAGATTTCTGTTTACGTTGCTTGGAATTACAATCGGAATGGCGTCGTTTGTCGCGCTGTTTTCGTTGAGCGGAAGTATGCGCGCCGAAGTCACGCGGCAATCCCACGCGATGGGCGCGAATTTAATGGTAATGCCCGACGGAATCTGCGTTTTTAACCAAATCGCTCTGCTTACCGGCGAACGTGTTTCCGAAACAATTCAAATCGAGGATTTTTACGCAATTCGTGCGCTGGAGGGGTTGAGCGTTATTCCGCACCTCACGCAAACAGCCGCGGTTCGCGACCGCGAAACCGTAATTAACGGCATTCTTCCGCAGGAAACGTGGGATTTTCGTAACTGGCGGATGCTCGCCGGCGAATATTTTTCCGCCCGAGACGAACACGCCGTAATTATCGGCTCGAATTTCGCGCAAATGCGTGATTTGGGCGTCGGCGACGAAGTTACGATTCGCGGCTCGGAGTTCACGATTATCGGAATTTTAGCCGTAACGCACAGCAACGACGATTCTGCAATGTTCATGCCGTTATCGACAGCGCAAACGATTTTCGGGCGCGAAGGGCTGATTTCATATATGTCGGTGGTTGTTGACGATTTGTCACGAATGGATGAACACATTGCCGCAATTATCGAAGCGGGCACGGTTCAAACATCAACCGACGAACAGCTTTTAAGCTCGGTTCTTGCGATTATCGGCTCGGTGAATATCACGTTACAAGTTGTTGCGGCGGTCGCACTTGTTGCGGCGGCGTTCGGAACGATTAACACGATGATGACGGCCGTGTACGAACGGCGGCGCGAAATCGGAATTTTGCGGGCAATCGGTTGCAAACGCCGAACAATTTTTAAAAATTTCCTTCTCGAATCCGGACTGTACGGATTGTTCGGAGGGGTTTTGGGGATAATTGTCGGGCTTGCGGCGGCGTTTTTCGCAGGGGATTTTATTTCGCGAATCGGCGCGAACGAGCTGATGAAGGGCGTCACAACCGAGGCAACTTTAGACATTAACCTTGTGCTTGCAACCATCGGCGTATCGCTTGTTTTGTCGATGTTTTCGGGATTTATTCCGGCGTTTAAGGCGTCAAAATTAACACCGACGGAGGCGATGGGTTATGAATAATTCAATCATTCGCACCGAAAATCTCGAAAAAATTTATGGGAATTCGTCCGTCAAAACACATGCGCTTAAAGGCATAAATTTGGAAATTCCGCGCGGTTCGTTTTCGTGCATTATCGGAAAATCCGGGCACGGAAAAAGTACGTTGATGCACTTAATCGGCGGCCTCGACAAACCGTCCGGCGGAAGTGTTTTCATCGACGGAATAAATCTTTCCGCGCTGAACGACAACAAATTGTCGGAAATTCGTGCCGAAAAAATCGGATTTGTTTTTCAATTTTTCAATTTGCTGAAAAATCTCACTGCTGCGGAAAATATTCAAACCGCCATGATGTTCGGAAAAATTCCGACGAAAGAACATGCAAAAAAAACAGATGAGTTGCTGCAATTAGTCGGGCTTTCTGACAAGGCGAACGCAAAACCCGGCGAAATGTCGGGCGGGCAACAACAACGTGTTTCAATTGCTCGCGCGCTTGCAAATAACCCCGACATTCTTTTGATGGACGAACCGACCGGAAATCTTGATTCGGAATCGGAAGAAGAAGTGTTGGAGCAAATTTTAAAAATTCACAAAACGGGCAAAACCGTCGTAATTGTTACCCATAACAAGGAATTAGCGCAAAAAGCCGAAATAATTTTTGAGGTCAAAGACGGAAAATTATTTTCAATTTGATGCGCGAATCAAGGGCAGGAAACAACGCTCCGCCGATGCCTTGTCGCGAACGCACTTGAGCAGTCCGTTCAGGCTTCGTCGGAAAATGCGCAGAAGCCCGCATTTCCCGCCTCACCTTCACGGTGCTCAACGGCGTTCGCTATTGTAAACGGCTCGCTCAATGTCGTTTTTTCGGGAAAAGCATCCGAAAAAACGACCGGTCGCTCGCCACAAGGCATTTGCGGCGGCGCGTTGTTTTGAACTCTTGATTCGCGTTTGATGTGATTTTGCAATGACATAAAAAACCTATCGGTAGCTGAGCGGTTACCGATAGGTTTTTTTATTGCATCGAAAACTGCCTCGAAGGTTGATTTTTGCGCGGTTTTTGTAACACAATTGACACATTTCCTTTTTTGTGATAATTTAGCAAAAATCAAAAAACCGAAAGGGGAAATTCAGAAATGAATAAGATTTTGAAAGTATTGTTGCCCGCAGTAATGTTGATTTTGATGCTCGGAGCGTTTACCGCATGTGCTTGCGACGAGGACGACGCGCCGCCCGTTCAACAACAACCCGGCCAACAAGGACCGCAAGACAATGTCGAAACACCTCCCAACGTGCCCGGCGAAGCTGTCAGAGTAGGCGTATCCATGCCCACAATGGACCTTCAACGTTGGAATCAAGACGGCGCAAACCTGAACAGATTGCTTTCCGCTCGCGGGTTTGACGTTGAC
Source organism: Defluviitaleaceae bacterium (assembly GCA_009781765.1). Taxonomy (GTDB): domain Bacteria; phylum Bacillota; class Clostridia; order Lachnospirales; family WQUN01; genus WQVC01. Next base: position 9,896 of record WQVC01000002.1, read on the forward strand.
CTTCAATTTGCAGCAAACGATGTTCCCACGCAAGTTGCACAAATCGAAAACATGATTGGCGCAGGCGCGGAAATTCTCGTTATTGCGGCAATCGACGGCGATTCGCTTACCGAAGTGCTTGCACAAGCATACGAGCGCGACATCACCGTTATCGCATACGACCGCCTCATTATGAACACGCCCGCAGTTTCCTACTACGCAACTTTTGACAATTTCCTTGTCGGCGTAATGCAGGGCGAGTTCGTGCGCGACGCTCTTGATTTACCGAATCAAGACGGTCCCTTCTATATCGAATTTTTCACAGGCGACCCCGGCGACAACAACATTAACTTCTTCTTCCCGGGCGCAATGAGCATTTTGCAACCTTTCCTTGATGACGGTACGCTTGTTTCTCCGTCCGGTCAAACCGCAATTGCACAAGTTGCAACAATCGCTTGGTCTTCCGAAAATGCGCAAACCCGCATGGAAAACCTTATCGCGCTTAACAACCTTACGCCCGGCGGAAATCCGCTTCACGCTGTTATGTGTTCAAACGACTCTACAGCACAAGGCGTAACCCAAGCTCTGCGCAACGCAGGTTGGGAAGCCGATGGTTTCCCCATCATTACGGGACAAGACTGCGACATTATTTCCGTTCGCAACATGATTGCGGGCTACCAAGCAATGTCCGTGTTCAAAGATACTCGCGTTCTTGCGGAAAACGTTGTTGAAATGGTTGCCGCAATTGCAGAAGGCAGAGAAGTTCCCATCAACAACACAACCGACTACAACAACGGCGTTCTCTACATTCCGACCTACCTCAGTGACCCCATCGTTGCAACTCTCGACAACTACAGAGAGCTTCTGATTGACGGCGGATACTATACCGAAGCAGAACTTTACGGCTAAAAGTACGCACAGTGAACACGGGAACACGTGTGATTTGCAAACACGTTCTCTCGAAGCCGTTCAGCATGTTCGTAAACTTCGGAAACCGCGCGAAAGCGCGGTTTCCGGTTAAAGTTTTGAGGGGTTCGAGGAACTTGTGTTCCCCGGAGTCCTCAATTTCTACATAAAAATTTTAAAGGAGGTACACATATGAACACTCCTTTGTTGCGCATGGAAAGTATCACAAAAGAGTTCCCCGGCGTAAAGGCGTTGAAGGAAGTCAGCTTGGAAGTGTATCCCGGAACAATTCATGCCCTTGTCGGTGAAAACGGCGCGGGAAAGTCTACCCTTATGAACGTGTTAAGCGGCACGTATTCTCACGGCAGCTATACGGGCAAAATTTTTTTTGACGGGGAAGAATGCCGCTTCGGCCGAATTAAAGACAGCGAAAAAAAGGGGATTGTAATCATCCATCAGGAACTTGCCCTCAACCCCTACATGAGCATCGGCGAAAATATGTTTCTCGGCAACGAATGCGGCAGTTTTTTCAGAATAAATTGGAATCAAACTTACTCCGAAGCGAAAAAATATTTGGACATTGTGGGGCTTAACGAATCGCCGCATACTTTGGTGCAGGATATCGGAGTCGGAAAGCAGCAGCTTGTTGAAATTGTTAAGGCTTTGGCGAAAAATGTGCGCCTTCTTATTCTGGACGAGCCGACCGCCGCCCTGAATGAGGATGATTCGCAAAATTTGCTGAAACTTCTTGTAAAATTTAAAAGCGAAGGCATGACCTGCATTTTGATTTCGCACAAATTGAAGGAAGTCGAGCAGGTTGCGGACAGAATCACCGTTATTCGCGACGGTGCGGTTATTGAAACAATGGAAAAGGATACGGATGAAATAAACGAATATCGAATCGCCAAGGGGATGGTCGGGCGCGAACTCAACGACTATTATCCCGAGCGCGAAAAAGCTGCCCCCGGCGGAATTTGCCTCGAAGTAAAGGATTGGACGGTTTATCACCCGTTGTACAAGCATTTTAAAGTTTGCGACAACGTGAGTTTCAACTTGCGCAAAGGCGAGGTTGTCGGCATCAGCGGGCTTATGGGCGCGGGGCGCACCGAGCTTGCAATGAGCATTTTCGGGCGCAGCTACGGCGCGGATATTTCCGGCGATTTATTCATAAACGGAAAATCGGTTAAGCTGAAATCCGTCAAAGATGCGATTGCGCACAAGCTCGCTTACGTTACTGAGGACAGAAAAGCGTTGGGGTTGGTTCTTACGAATGAAATTCGCCCGAATATTACTCTTGCTAACACGCAGCGTGTTGCGGATTTCGGATTTCACCTGAACAAAGACCTCGAACGCGCACAAGCAACGGAATATTCTGCGCGGTTCGGCGTAAAATGCACGGGAATCGAGCAGGTTGTGGGCAATTTATCCGGCGGAAATCAGCAAAAAGTGTTGCTTGCCAAGTGGATGTTCGCCGAACCCGATATTCTCATTCTCGACGAGCCGACGCGCGGCATTGATGTCGGCGCGAAGTACGAAATTTACACGCTGATTAACGACCTCATTGCGCAGGGCAAGTCGGTGCTTATGATTTCAAGCGAAATGCCCGAGCTTTTGGGCGTTTGCGACAGGATATATGTAATGAACGAAGGCAGAATGATTGGGGAATTATCCGCCGAAGAAGCCAATCAGGAAGCCATTATGATGATGATTTTGAAATCGTCCGGAGGTAAATAATTTGAGGGCTTCGTCCCACGGTTAAAAATTAAACAGACGGAGGTTTTTATGGCTAAACATTTCAGGAGTATAACGGAAAAATACGCATTGCTTCTTGTTTTGCTTTTTACAATGTTGGTATTTCAGATTCTTCTGCCCGACGGGGTATCGCTGTTCAGCCCGCACAATTTGAACAACTTGATTGTGCAAAACAGCTTCGTTGTTATTTTGGCAATCGGCATGATGATGTGTATTGCTTCCGGCGGTCATATCGACCTTGCCGTTGGCAGTATCGTAATTTTTGTGGGTGCGTTTGCGGGAATTTTTATCGTAAACATGGGCATTAACCCGTATCTTGCAATTTTATTGTGCCTCGGAATCGGCATTTTAATCGGCTCATGGCAGGGCTTTTGGATTGCGTACATCGGCATACCGTCGTTTATCGTCACGCTGTCGGGTATGTTGACTTTTCGCGGGCTTGCATTGTGGCTTATGGGCGGGCGAAATATCGGCCCGTTTCCCGTTGAATATCGAAATCTTTTTAACAGCTTTTTGCCCGCGCACTGGCTCAATAACCCCAACGACGACACGGTTTTTATTTCAACCCTGCTTATAGGAATTGCAATATCGGTGGTGCTTATCGCGATGAAGCTGGTTTCGTATTTTCGACGGAAAAGCAAGGGCTATGAAGTTGAAAATATTTTTTCGGAGATGCTTTATCCCGTTATAATCAGTGCTGCGGTTATTTTTCTGTTCCATCAGCTCGGACGTCATAACGGAATGCCCGCCGTTCTGCTTCTTCTCGGCGTTATTTTTGTTGCGTACAGTTATTTTTCACAAAATACTGTTCTCGGGCGGCATTTGTACGCAATGGGCGGAAACGCTAAAGCTGCGCGTTTGTCCGGAATAAATACAAAGCGCACACTTTTTTTCGCATACGCAAATAACGGACTTTTAGCAAGTGTTGCCGCGCTTGTTGTTGTTGCACGATTTAACTCGGTCAACACCACGGCCGGCGAGGGTTTTGAGCTTCAAGCCATTGCCGCCTGCTTCATCGGCGGCGCGTCGGCATACGGCGGCACGGGCAAGGTAAGCGGCGTTGTAATCGGCGCGATTTTCATGGGCGTGTTAAACATGGGAATGTCACTTCTCGGCGTGGACATGAATCTTCAACGTGTTACCACCGGGCTTGTTTTGCTTGTTGCAGTTGCCTTCGATATTATTTCCAAAAAGCGTCGTGCCGGCGCGGCTTAGTTTTGATGTGAATGTTGCGCCCTTTAAAAGCGGGGCAAAAACATGAAAAAACCGCGCGAATGCGCGGTTTTTTTAGTGTTTATGCCTCATTTTTAACGGGTGCAATGAGGAAAAGCGTGTGTTTTTTTGGGGCGAAGCTCCGGATTATTTCTTTTTTCTGAATGCGAGAAAAATAGCGCAACCGACCGCCAACAAAACAACGATTACAAGAGTGGGAATCAGAAAACCGCCGGATTCATCGGTTTCGCTTGCATTGTTCACGGTTTCCGGTTCGACAGGGCCGAGGGAAAGTTCGTAATCGTCGTAGTAATCTGTCGGTTCGTCGTATTCGTCATCTTCGATGCCGAGGGGCAAATTCTCCACGACAAACGTAAGCATAAGCGAAGAAAACGGCTCTATCTCAGTAAATTCGTACTCGGAATGAAGCCGGAGCCACGTGTCAATTTGACCGTCGCCCGCGTAAGCGGGAATGCTGTTCACGCTGATGCCGTCGATGGCGACAGCATCGGCGTAAAGCGAGATAATTCGCGCGTTTGCAGACTCCGCGTCGGCGCGGGAAAGTGCCGGGATGTTCGTTGTAATAAATACGAGATTGCTTGCAAAGGTGGTCGGCTCGTCAAATGTCATAAAAATAATCGCCTCCGAGCCGATTGAAAAGCCCACCGATGCGTTTTCGTCATAACGGATTGAAATGCCGGCCTCTGCGTTTTCGTCGTGTGCGGCTGAAACTCCGACCTCAACTTGAGCGTCAAATGTTGCCGTGAAAACGTCAAAGGCGGCGGACACGTGTATCACGGGCATCATTAACAGCGCGAGGGCGAAAAAAGCGGCTTTTGCAAAGTTTTTCATTTGTCATCTTCCTTTCAGGTTTGGATTGTTTATATCATGCCGGCGATTTTCGCGCAAGAGCGAGCCACGCGCGCATCGGACGCCGGGGGTATGTGCCGGGCGCATTCTCTCGAAGCCGGAGGAAAAATTCCCGAGAGAGTGTTGAAAAATTGTTCGTTCGCATATGCTTGTCGCAGTTCACGGCAACTCTCTCCGGAGCAAGAAAAAAATCGCGCATTCACGCGATTTTTTTGTACAACGATTTTTCAAAATGTGCGAACAGACTTCTTAAGTGCGTTCGCTGTAGATTTGCTGCGGCTTCGAGGGAAACGCTCGCTTCGCTCACTGCTGATATTGGCGTTCAAAGCGCGCTTGTCGCCCTAAATTTCGTCAAGTATCCATACATATATATGCCGACGACCGAATCGTCGGGCTTCTTCGATAGTGTACATAAACAGGTCGATTTTGTATCCGCGAATCGCGCCGCCAACGTCGGCGGCAATTGCGAAGCCGTAACCGTCAACATACAGGCGTGTGCCGAGGGGAATTACGTTGCGGTCAACGGCAACGATGCCGTGTTGCACGCGCCGTCCGGACGCCGTTATGCCGAACCACGGGTCGTCGGGATGCTTGCCGGTGCAGCCGTAGTATTGGGTATATGCGGTTGCTTCCATGCGTACGCGGCGGAAGTACGTGAAATCCGGCGAGTTCGTGTTTGTAAGCGAGCCGAGCCACGCCGTACCGATGTCCAAAACCGCGTCAACCGGTTCGAGAATAACTTCCGTTAAAACGACGTCGCGCTCTTCTTCTTCTCCCCCGATGTACACGATGGATGTTGTTACCTCTTCAATCCCGTATTCACCCTCAATGCGAAGGTTTTGCCGCCCTTGCGGCACCGAACCCGTATGGTTTTCAATAAGCTGATAGGGCAGGGGATGCTGCTCAACCTCAAGCCGCGTTACCCATGTAACAAAGTCCAGTACATCGCCGTTTACAACCGACCTGCCTGTGTCGCCCTGACCCTGATAAACATGGGCGATTTGCGTTTCTGTTTGCACTTGCCTCAAAACTTCCGCGACGGTTGCGTCGGGACGAATTGCCCGCGCGATTAAATCGCCGTCGTTTATCCGAATGTAAAATGATGTTTCGCGCTCGATTTCAATAGTCATTCCGTCCCGTAAAACCGTACCCGGCGAATGATTCAGACGGTCGGAGCGGCTGAGCGGAACGCCCGCTTCAAGCAGAAAATCCTCAACCGTGTTCGAGCCGACGCGAAACTCACTAACCACGCCGTCGTCAATCAGCACAACATTTGTGAACGCGAGTTCGTCCGCAATAAAGCTGATAATTCCGAGCGGAAAAATAATGACGGCGATAACGGCAAGCGGCAAAACAAACAATTTTTTTAAGCCTTTCATTCAAGACCCCTTTCGAATATAGCAGTGTTTTTGTTGATTCGTAATCACTGCGAGGCAAATTGTAACACTTGCTTAACAATTCTGCAATAATTTTCGTTCGTCAAATGCCGGCATTTTCCAAATTAGTATCGTTGCTTGTCGAAAAGTGCGTCAATCTTCGGGGCGTCGCCCCGAACCCCACGAACTTTTTTAGAAAAAAGTTCGACAAAAAATTCAAAAAATCGCGCGAATGCGCGATTTTAAGTTTTTGCCCCGGTTTTAAAGGGTGCATTCAGGGGCGAACGCTACCGGCAGCCTCAAAACCTATTGTTCCCGGCGTTCGTTTTGCGCGCCTTCCTTCTCGCCAACCCATTTTGTCACGCGGTACGTGACGGGAATTATCGCCCATTCATACGCCCATTTTAAAATAACGCCCAAAATAATCATGCCGGGCAACGCTCCCCACGGTATGCCGGTATCCGCAAGAAAAGCGACCGGTGCGAAGGCAATAACCACGAACATATTCGTGTCCAAAATATGTCCCACGAGGGATGAAAGCAGTGCGCGAAACGCAAATCCGCGCATGTTTTCCTTGCCGTTATATTTTTTGCGATTTCGTTCGCGAAGACGGCGAAAAACTCTGTCGTCCGCTAAATCGCCGACGCAGTATGCCGCGAGCGACGCCACAACGATGCGCCACGAGTTCGCCAGAGCGTTGGTAAAATACACGCCGTCGTACCAATCCGGCGACGGAAGCCGCACAATCGTAACGATAATCAGCGCGAAAACGGCGTTAATCGCCAAACTCGTCCACGCTACCCGCCGCGACCACTTATAGCCGTACACTTCCGAAATTACGTCGGAAATGATGTATGTAACGGGGAAAGTGATTGTTCCGGCGTCAATCGACCAGCGAAAAAAAACCAACATGTGGTTCGCGATTACGTTCGAAATCAAGAGCGTCGCAACAAAAATGACGGCAAGATACATCAAAAGCGGCGACATTGTCGGTCTGTTCGGTTCGGTTGTCATAAAAAAAGCCTCCTGCACAGCAGCACGAGGCACTTAATCGAGTACGCAAAACAAAGACGCAAAAGCGTCGGGTTCCGTAGTTTTGTTTTACGACAGGACGGTTTCGAACTGTCTGTGAAATTTTTTATATATGATAGCACGGAGCGATGTCAAATCGCAAAAATTTCATCCGCGCACTCAATAATATGCGTTGCGCCGGCCTCGGTAAGTTCTTCGCGAGAACCGTATCCCCAAAGCACACCGATGCTGTCGATGCCGACGGCGTTCGCGCCTGAAATATCGTGCTTGCGGTCGCCGAGCATCACGGCTTTTTTCGCACCGATACCCGCGAGAGCAATGCGAATTATTTCGGCTTTGCCGTCCTTGGAAAGCGAGCCGTCGGGTTCGTCGCCGGATACGGTCGAAAAATATTGCGCAAGATTAAAATGTTCGAGAATTCGTTGCGCAAAGGGCGTAATTTTATTTGTTGCAAGCGCAAGCACCTTGCCTTCGGCTTTAAGCCGCGCCAACGTCGCGGGCAAATCGGGATAAACCGCGTTTTGATAAAGCCCGGTAGTTGAAAGATACTCGCGAAATTTTTCAACGCCCTGTTCAACGTTGTCGTCGGTGAAGCCGAGTTCCTTGAAGCATTCGCGAATCGGCGGCCCGATAAAATGCCGCAAATCCGCAAGCTCCGTTTTGATGCCGAATGCCGCCGCCGCGTACTGATACGACTTCGTTATGCCCTCAACAGGGTCGGTCAACGTGCCGTCAAGGTCGAAAACGTAAACATCGTAAGTCATGTAAAAACCTCCTTGAAATAATTGCCGAACCACAATGCCGCAAGCGAACCCGCGCACAAAAACGGCCCGAAAGCGATGTAACCTCCGCGTTTTCCCGTCGCCATAAGATAAATTGCAAAAGGAGCGGCGGAAATAAACGCAACCGAAAATGCCAAAAGCATCAACTGCCAACCGATAAACAGCCCGACCATGGCCATAAGTTTTACATCGCCGAACCCGAAGCCGTCTTTTTCAAGCAACAGAATGACGATGCGGTCGATAATTAAAAGCGGCGCGGCTCCCGCAACTGCGCCCAAAAGAGCGTCAAGCCATGAAACCGCGCCGGGAAAAATGCCGAAATGCCCGCCGAAAACAAAAATAATACCGGCAATCGCGCCGGCAACAACAAGGCCGTCGGGAATTTCCATTGTGTCCGCATCTATAAATGAAATCACAAGCAACACGAACACAAAAACCAACAGCGGCACAAGCGAAAGGGTAGGGGAAAACCACGCCATGCCCGCAAAAAGCAACGCGCAAAGCAGTTCAACAAGCGGGTATCGCAACGAAATTTTCTTTTTGCACGTGCGACATTTTCCGCATAAAAAAAGCCAACTCACAACCGGAAAAAGCTCAAAAAATTTAAGACGATTTCCGCAGTGTCGGCAAGCGGACGGTGGTTTTACGATACTTTTTCCCGCCGGCACACGATAAATTACGACGTTCGCAAACGAGCCGAAGCAAAGCCCGAGCAAAAACGCAACGGCAATGATAAAAGGCACTGCAAGCCTCCTCGTAGCAGACCGGAAGTTTAATCCAAAACGCTGTCACCGTTTCGAAAGGCGTATTTGATTTTTCCGTCTTCAACCAAAACAGTTATGCGCTCGATATCCAGAACCAAGTCGAAGCGGCAGTTTGTTGCCGTCCCGAACATGTTTTCAATGCGATACCCGGTGGCGTCGTTCGGGTTAAACGAAACCCAATCGGACGAGCAGATAAACCGCGTGTTATCGAAGTTGTAACCGTTGTATGTCATTCGAAAACTCGACGTCGAACCTTCGTTTCGGCGCACAGAAACAAACTTTGTTAAATCGTCGCCTTCAAACAATACGTAAGGCGAAATCCCCAAAGATACATCTATGAAAATATAAACTATGTTTTCGCCGAACCGCAGCCCGACATAAATTAAAGTGTCGGGATGATTTATATCTCTGCCGGCGCCTAAAAATTCATAATCGTTCACGGCAATTGCCCTCCCCGCACGATTTTTTTCGCGTTTATAATATCATACGAGAACTTTAAAAGTCCGGTATAATTTTTTAAAAACCTATCGGTAGTCAACAGGAGGAATTTTATGAAGCGCATTAACGAATTTAAGAATTTCCGTTCCGGTTTTGTGACGCTTATCGGGCGGCCGAACGTCGGCAAATCCACGCTTATGAATTTTTTTATCGGCGAAAAAATTTCGATTGTATCTAACAAGCCGCAAACCACACGCAATAAAATTCGCAGTATTTTAACCGGCGAGGATTATCAAATTGTTTTCATCGACACACCGGGTATTCACACGCCAACAACCCGCTTGGGCAAATTTATGGTAAAAAGCGCGAACACCGCCCTGAACGAAGCCGACGCCGTAATTTACATGGTTGAACCCCGCGAAAAAATTCACGAAGGCGATGCGGCAATTATAAAAAGTTTGTCCGGCGTAAAAAGCCCGGTTTTTTTGGCGATTAACAAAGTTGACACAATTGCAAAGCCCGTACTGCTCAAAATTATCGAACAATACGGGCTTGCTTTTAATTTTGCCGAAATCGTGCCGGTTTCCGCGCTTACGGGCGAAAATATTCCCGCGCTTTTCGAATCAATCAAAAAAATTCTGCCGGAAGGCCCCATGTATTTCCCCGAAGACCAAATCACCGACCAGCCCGAACGTCAAATTGCTTCGGAAATAATTCGCGAAAAAGCTCTCGCGTATTTGCAGGATGAAATTCCGCACGGGCTTGCCGTTGAAATCACGCAAATGCGCCCCCGCACCGAAGCCGAAGACAGCATGGTTGATATCGGCGCGACAATTTTTTGCGAAAAAGATTCCCACAAGGCAATAATCATCGGAAAAAACGGCGCGATGCTCAAAAAAATCGGCACAGCCGCTCGCCACGATATACAACGACTTCTCGGCTCACCGATTTTTTTGGATGTATGGGTAAAAATCAAGAAAAATTGGCGCGATAACGATTTTTTGCTCAAAAATTTCGGGTACAATGAGAAGGACGTATAACCACGGAAATCAATTTTCGGGGCTTCGCCCCGAACCCTCTCGCGAACTGCGTTCGCCGGCCGGGCGGCCCGTCGCTCCGCGACGCCGGCTTCGCCGGGGTCAGCACCACTCGCTTTTTAAAGGGTGGCGCGGGAAACGTTCGCTTCGCTCACTGCGCCCTTTAAAAGCGAGGCAAAAACTTTAACATTGAATAAAAAAATCGCGCGAATGCGCGATTTTAATGTTTTGGTCAAACTTTTTCAAAAGTTTGTGGGGTGTGGGGTGAAACCCCACGGTTTTAATGAAAATTGATTTCCGGGACGTATAACGGCTACTTCAACCGCTCCGTAACAAGCCGCCCCATTTCCTTTGTTCCGACGAGGCGCATTCCGTCCGACATGATGTCGCCGGTACGCGCGCCGCTTTCGAGAACGGCAGTGACGGCGGCTTCGATTGCGCCCGCTTCGGCGTCGAGGTTGAAGGAATATTGCAGCATCATTGCCGCAGAAAGAATCGTGGCGATGGGGTTGGATTTATCCTGTCCGGCGATGTCCGGCGCAGAGCCGTGAATCGGCTCGTACATACCAAAACCGTCCTTGTTCAGGCTTGCCGACGGTAACATCCCTATCGACCCCGTAATTTGACTTGCTTCGTCGGACAAAATATCGCCGAACATATTCGTCGTTACCATTACATCGTACGAGCCGGGGTCGCGGATAATTTGCATCGCGGCGTTATCAATGTAAAGATGGTCGAGCGTGACATCGGGATAATTTTTTGCGACATCAAGAATAACCTCGCGCCAAAGACGCGACGATTCAAGAACATTCGCCTTGTCGACATTCGTAAGATGTTTTTTGCGCTTGCGGGCAAGGTCGAACGCCGTAATTGCAATGCGCCGCACTTCATCAACGGCGTACATTTCTGTGTCCCACGCCGCTTCGCCGAGAGGCGTTTGCTTGCGCCCCCTGTCGCCGAAATACATGCCGCCCGTAAGCTCGCGCACGATGAGAATATCTATGCCGCCCGCCGCGATGTCCGGGCGAAGGGGGCAAGCATCCTTGAGCGCGTTGTGCAAAATTGCCGGACGCAGATTCGCATAAAGTTCAAGCTCGCCGCGAAGCCCCAGAAGCGCACGCTCCGGGCGCATATCGCCGGGCAGAACATCCCATTTCCATCCGCCCACCGCACCGAGCAGCACCGCATCAGATTTTTTACAAACCTCAATCGTTTCCTTCGGAAGCGGCACGCCTGTTTTATCAATCGCGATTCCCCCGGCAAGCACTTCTTCGAACGCAAATTTATGACCGTAAATTTCGCCGATTTTCTCCAGAACCTTTATCGTTTCCTCAATAATTTCCGGTCCGATTCCGTCGCCCGGAATTGTTGCAATTTTAAAATCTGCCATGTTAATCTCCTTAATGTTTAGAACCTTATTTAAGACCTTGGACTCCGCCCAAACCCGGAAACTTTTGAAAAAGTTTCATCAAAACTTTAATTTAAAATCGCGCTTTGCGCGATTTTTTTAATTTTTGTCGAACTTTTTTTAAAAAGTTCGTGGGGGCATGGGGGCGAAGCCCCCGTAGTTTTATATCAAGCTATTCAAATCGGTGTATTTCATTGAGAAAAATTCGGCAACTTCGTCGCAGGTGATGTGACCGTCGTAAACGTTTACGCCTAAGAGTAAGCCGGGGTCGGATTTTGCGGCGGCTTCGAGTCCCATGTCGGCAATTTTTAAGCCGTAGGAGAGGGTTGCGTTTGTGAGGGCGAACGTTGACGTGTTGCTTACCGCGCCCGGCATGTTGCCCACGCCGTAATGAATGATTCCGTCAACGGTGTAGGTGGGGTTGTCGTGATAAGTGACCTTTGTTGTTTCGCAGCAGCCGCCTTGGTCAACGGCTACGTCAACGATTACAGAGCCTTTTTTCATCATTTTGAGATGTTCGCGCTTGATGAGCTTGGGTGCGGCTCCGCCGGGAATCAATACTGCACCGATTATAAGGTCGGCGTGGGGGAGGGCGGCTTCGAGATTTGCGGTTGATGAGAACATCGTTTGAATTTGATTGCCGAAAACGTCGTCGAGATACGTGAGTCGGGCGATGTTGTTGTCGATTACAACTACGTTTGCGCCCAATCCGATTGCCATTTTAAGTGCGGCTGTTCCTACAACTCCGCCGCCGATTATAAGAACCTTGGCTTTGTTTACACCGACAACGCCGCCTAAAAGTACGCCGCGTCCGCCCTGGGGTTTTTCAAGACAACGTGCGCCGACTTGAATTGACAGCTTGCCTGCGACTTCGCTCATGGGTTGAAGAAGCGGCAATCCGCCGTTTTTGTCGCGGATTGTTTCATACGCAACGGCTTTGCATTTTCTTTCCGCTAAAACTTCGGTGAGGCGTCTGTCGGCGGCAAGATGCAGGTATGTGTAAATTATTTGCCCCTCGCGCATTAAATTATATTCGGGTTCGAGAGGTTCTTTTACCTTAACAACCATGTCGCAGACAGCCCAAATGTCTTCTGCGGTTTTTACGATTTTCGCGCCGGCGGCGATATATTGTTCGTCGGTAAGGGACGAACCTTCTCCCGCGCCCGATTGCACGAACACTTCATGCCCGTGCGAAACGTAGTCGCGAACATTTCCGGGTGTTAAGCCCACGCGGTACTCGTGAGTTTTGATTTCTTTTACAGTTCCGATTTTCATTGTTACCGGTCCCTTCTCCGAAAAAAAATTTGTCCGGGGAGAGTGTTGAAAAATAGCTTGAACTGTGCCTGCATCGCAGTAAACCGGCGACTTTAGACCGGTTTTCGAGATGCGGCATATGCGAAAGCGTAATTTTTCAGCACTCTCCCGAAAAATATAATAGCAAAAAGGAAGTGTGCTTGTAAAATAAATCTTGCGTAATTAAAAATTTTCGGTGGCGAATTGAGTGTGCGCGAAAAACCTATCGGTTGCCGATAGGTTTTTGCCGGCGTTTTTTTGCAAAAGTTTGCAGGAAAAACTATAATGGGCATCTTGCACAAGTTTAAAATTTTCGGCGAGGGGCGGCTTGCAGTCCGGTAAACTTCTTGCGAAAAAATTTAAAAATTCGGAGATGATTGAACATGAAAAAAATTTTTTTGACATTGTCGGTGGTTTGCATTTTTCTCGCGGGATGCGCCGGCGGGGGAGCGTTTGTCGAATTACCGGCGGAAGGTGAAGAAATTCGCGAAGCCTCCGAACTTTATTCAGGGCTTCATTCCGATGAAAGCCATTCGGATAGCGCATATTTAAATGAAGTGCATTCGGCTCATCCGAATGGCGGGTCGGCGCATCCCGGCGGCGAATCGGACGTTCCGCAAAATGCAATCGCGATTTCGGCGTCGTTCATGCATAATCTTGCGATTACGGCGGACGGTGCGCTTTGGGCGTGGGGCGCGGCTGATGATTGGACGTGGCTTATGTCGGTCGGCGACGGCACATCGGAAAATCGTCGCGAGCCGGTTAAAATTATGGAGGATGTTGCTCGGGCTGCGGCGGGGCCGCATCATTCTTTTGCGATTGCGGCAGACGGAGGATTGTATACTTGGGGCGGAAATTCGTGGGGCAATGTCGGCGACGGCACAACCGAGCCGCGTCTTTCGCCGGTGCGCGTGTTGGATGACGTGGTATATGCCGTGATGCCGTTCGGTGTGCCGTGCAGTCATGTGGGATACGTCGGTGCGCGAACGTATGCGATTCGCGCGGACGGTTCGCTTTGGGCGTGGGGCAGCGGCGAAGGCGAAGCGTGGCTTGTCGCGCTCGGCGACGGCAGCGGAGAAAATCAGTTGTTGCCGGTGGAAATTTTGCAAAATGTGAGTGCGGTTGTTCCGACGCAAACGGGCGGATTTGCAATAACCGACGACAACACGCTTTATCATTGGCACGGGCAAAGTTGGATTTTCAATTCGGAAACCGGCGAGTCGGTTGAGATTCCCGCGCGGCTTTCTCCCGAGCCGATTATGCAGAATATCGCCAAAGTTTCGCGATGCGGAAATTTCGTTATAACCACTGCCGGTGAGTTGATGACGCCGGAAGGCGAACGTATTATGTATAATGTTTCGTACGCGCTTCGTGCGGGGCGGGCGAATTTCGCAATCACCACCGACGGTGCGTTGTACGCATGGGGGCAGAATCGTTTGCCCGACCATTGGCGACCCGGCCCGACCTTGGGCGACGGCACAACAATCGACCGCGAAATGCCGGTGCGGATTATGGATAATGCCGTGTCGATGATTGCGGTCGGCAACACAGCATATGTAATTGACGGCGGCGGAACACTGTGGGGATGGGGAAATTTCGGTGCGGCATGGGGCGGAGAAATTGCGTTGGGCGACGGCTCGGAATTTTCCGGCAGCCATACGGATTTATGGGAAGACGGCGTGCTCGAATTTGCATATGAATACCGCGACGGGTATCGCTTCGAAAGCGGACTTCGTTGGAATTTGCCCGACGACGGCGGAACGGGGATTCGACTTTCGCCGGTGAGAATCATGGAAAATGTGGCGCAGGTTGACGCGACGTATGTAATGTTCGACCACGGATGGATACGTTCGTTCCGCGCCTTTGCCGTAACAAACGACGGCGAGCTTTGGGCATGGGGCGCAAACGATGATTTCGACAGGGGTTTCGGCTTACTCGGCGACGGAACATCTGAGCGTCGGGTGTCGCCGGTAAAAATAATCGCTTCTTGCATGGGAGGGGAATAAAATGAAAAAAATTTTTCCGTATCAAACAATCGGAATAATCGGCGGCGGACAACTCGGGCGAATGATGTGTCTTGCGGCGAAAGCGATGGGGTATCGTGTTGCGGTGCTTGACCCCACACCGAATTGCCCTTGCGGACAGGTTGCCGACGTGGAAATAACTGCGGCGTACAACGACCTCGCGGCAATCGAAAAACTTGCGTCGGAAAGCGACGTAATTACCTACGAATTTGAAAATATCGACGTGGAGGCTTTAACGTGGTTGAATAAAAATTCGTATTTGCCGCAAGGCAGTGATGTGCTTAAAATCACGCGGCATCGTTATTTGGAAAAAAGTACGATTGCCGGCATGGGTATTCCTGTTGCGGATTTCGCGTTGATTCAGGATGCGGAACGGCTTAATATTCGTCCGGAAACGGTGTCCGGATACTCGCCGGTTTTTCGTGAAATTCCGCTTGAAGAGATGACGTTTCCGTGTGTAATCAAAACTGCAACCGGCGGATACGACGGCAAGGGGCAGATTGTTTTGCGTTCCGAAGCCGACTTGCCCGCCGCACGCGAGCTTGCCGCTGCGCATGAATGCATTTTGGAAAAATTCATGCCGTTTTCGAAGGAAATTTCGGTAATCGTTGCGCGAAGCACGACGGGAGAAGTTCGCACCTTCCCCGTTGCGGAAAATATTCACGTGAACAATATTTTGCATCAAAGCATCGTCCCTGCGCGGATTTCGCCTCAGCTTGAAAAAGAAGCCGTGGAGTGCGCAAAAAAAATTGCCGAAAATATGGGCGCAATCGGGGTTCTCGGCATTGAAATGTTCGTGGTGGGCGAAAAAATCGTAATCAACGAGCTTGCGCCGCGCCCGCATAATTCCGGTCATTATACAATCGACGCCTGCGTAACGAGCCAGTTCGAGCAGCACGTTCGTGCGATTTGCGGCTTGCCTCTCGGCGACCCCGCGCTGCACACCCCTGTCGTGATGGTGAATATTCTGGGCGACCATATGAATATGAAAGAACTCTGCGACCTCGCGCCGTATCTGCCGCTTTTGCCGAACGGAAAGTTGCATCTGTACGGCAAAGCCGAAGCCAAAATCGGGCGCAAAATGGGGCATGTTAATATTTTGGGCGATGTTGAAAAAACTCTCGCCGCCGTTGACGCATCGAAAATTTGGGCATGAACGACGAAATTCGTCTGCTTTCCGCCGAGCATTTGTCCGTTTACGCCGATGTAATTCGCAACTTCGTTTAAAAAATAAAAAATTTTTAAAATCCCGGTGACTTAAAATCATCGGGATTTTTATTTCCCCGGAAACGGTATTCGGCTGAATGTGTTCCCGGTGTCCTTCTTATGATATAATTTGCGCAACAATGGCGAAAGGATGAAAAAAATGAACGAACCGACAGCAAAGCAAATAGAAGAGCAAAAAATTTATGCGCAAATGGGCATGAAGGACGAGGAATTTGAAAAAGTGTGCAGCGTCCTCGGGCGGCTGCCGAACTATACAGAAATCGGATTATTTTCGGCGATGTGGAGCGAGCATTGCTCGTACAAAAATTCCAAGCCGGTTTTGCGAAAATTTCCGACGGAGGGCGAGCGCGTTTTGATGGGACCCGGCGAAGGCGCGGGCGTCGTGGATATCGGCGACGGTCTTGCGGCGGTTTTTAAAATTGAGTCGCACAATCATCCGTCGGCGGTTGAACCGTATAACGGCGCGGCAACGGGCGTGGGCGGAATAGTTCGCGACGTTTTCAGCATGGGCGCGACGCCGATTGCTTCATTAAATTCGTTGCGCTTCGGCGAGCTTGATAACGAACGGACAAGATTCCTGCTCAAAGAAGCCGTGCGCGGAATTGCCGACTACGGAAACGGAGTCGGAGTGCCGACAATCGGCGGCGAAATTTGCTTCGACCCGTGTTATGCCGGAAATCCGCTTGTAAACGCGATGGTTGTCGGCATTGTGAAGCACGACGGCATAAAAAAAGGCGTCGCTCGGGGCGCGGGGAATTCCGTTATGTACGTCGGCGCACCGACGGGACGCGACGGAGTTCAGGGCGCGTCGTTTGCAAGCACCGAGCTTTCGGAGGAATCGCAAAAAATTTCTTCGTCTGTGCCGGCGGGCAATCCCGAGCTTGAAAAACGCTTAATTGAAGCATTTTTGGCGATTGCGGAAAATCCCGCTGTAATCGGGATTCAGGATATGGGCGCGGCGGGGCTGATTTCGTCGTCGTGCGAAATGGCGTCGAAAGGCGGCACGGGCATGAAAATTATGCTCGACTATGTTCCTCAACGCGACGAAAATTTATCGGCATATGAAATGATGCTTTCCGAAACGCAGGAGCGTATGTTGCTTGTTGTAAAATCCGGAAGCGAAGCCGAGTTTGAGCGAATTTTTGCGGATTACGATTTAAACGCCGTTGTAATCGGCGAAGTTACCGGCGACGGAATGATGAGAATTTACCATAAGGGCGAGCTTACCGCCGAGGTTTCTGCCGACGCGCTTGCAAAATCCGCGCCGGAATATCAAAAGCCTTCGCGTGAGGCGGCGTATTTTGCGGAAAATCAGGGGATTGATACGTCGATTACCGTTGAAAATTTCAACGACATATTACCGCGACTTTTGGCGCAACCGACAATCGCAAGCAAGCGTTGGGCGTACCGACAATTTGACAGTTCGGGCGATACGGTCGTTCCGCCGGGGTCGGATGCCGGCGTGATTCGTGTGCGCGGCACGGATAAGGCTCTTGCTGCAACAACGGACTGCAACGGTCGTTATGTTTATCTCGACCCGTATGTCGGCGGAAAAATTGCCGTTGCGGAAGCGGCGCGAAACATCGTTGCAAGCGGCGGTTTGCCTTTGGCGGTTACAGATAATTTAAATTTCGGTTCGCCGGAAAATCCGGAGATTTTTTGGCAGCTCGAACGCGCCGCCGACGGAATTTCGGAAGCGTGCGTCGCGCTTAACACGCCCGTGATAGGCGGTAATGTTTCGTTGTATAACGAACACGGCGGCACGGCGATTTATCCCACACCGATTATCGGAATGGTCGGGCTTATTGAAAATCCCGAGCATATCACAACGCAATTTTTCAAAAACGCAGGAGACTTCATATATATGCTCGGTGAAACGAAAAACGAATTCGGCGGAAGTGAGTTGCAAAAATTGATGCACGGAAAAATTTTCGGTGCGCCGCCGGAATGTGACCTCGAACGGGAAAAACATGTGCAGGAAATTTTGCTTTCCGCCATCAAAAATGGATTGGTTGCGTCGGCGCATGATATTTCCGAAGGCGGGCTTGCGGTTGCCGTGGCGGAATCGCTTTTCGGGCGCGAGAGTGACTTTGTCCTCGGTGCGGAAATTTTTGTTGATTGCGAAAATAAAACGGCGTTTCTTTTTTCGGAAAGTCAGTCGCGTTTTGTTGTAAGCGTCGCGCCGAAAAATCAGGCGGCGTTTGAAGCGTTGGCAGGAGGAATCCGTCCTATCGGATGCGTCACCGACAACGGTGATTTGCTTGCGGAAGCGGACGGCAAAACATTGCTGAACATTCCGGCAAAGATTTTGCATGATGTTTGGGGAGGGTCTGTCGAATGTCTTCTGAAGGGGAAATAAAAAGAAAAATAAACGAGGAGTGCGGGTTGTTCGGAATTTGGGGGCATCCGGAGTCGGTGCGGCTTACGTATTACGGTATGCACAGCCTGCAACATCGCGGGCAGGACGGAGCGGGCATTGTTGCAAAAAAGGGCAACGAGCTTATTCGTTCGCGCGGAATCGGGCTTTTGACGGAAGCGTTCACGAAGGACATGCTTTCCGAACTGAACGGCACGGCGGCAATCGGGCATGTTTTGTACGCAACAAAAGACACGCGGGGCAGTGCCGCTGTTCAGCCGTTGTTGTTTCATTTTGAAAACAGTGCTTTGGCGGTTTGCCATAACGGTTCGATTGTGAACGCGACAAGTTTGCGAAGCAAGCTGGAGGAGTACGGCAGTATTTTTCAAACTTCGTGCGTAGCGGAAATTTTGGCGCATCTGATTAAGCGTTGGCGGCAGCTTACGTTTTTTGAGCGCGTGAAGCGTTCGCTTGCGCAGGTTCACGGCGGGTTTGCGTTTCTTCTTATGACGCAGCATGAAATGTATGCGGCGCGAGATTCTCGCGGGTTGCGGCCGTTGGTTATCGGAAAGCTCGGCGAGTCATATGTTATTGCAAGCGAAACATGCGCGCTTGATGTTGTCGGCGCGACTTATATTCGCGATGTTGCTCCCGGTGAAATCGTTACAATAAACGACGACGGAATTAAATCAGATTTTTTTGCAAGCGACCGCAGTTTGCATGTGTGCGGAATGGAATACATTTATATTGCGCGTCCGGATTCGGACATCGAGGGCGTGAACGTTCATACGTCGCGGAAAAACGCCGGCAAAATTTTGTGGCGCGAGTCACCGACATCGGCAGATGTTGTAATCGGTTCGCCGGATACCGGGATTTCCGCCGCAATCGGTTACGCGGAAGCGGCTAATATTCCTTACGAAATCGGGTTGATTCGCAACAGATACGTCGGGCGCACATTTATCGCGCCGGAACAACATATGCGCGAGATGGGCGTCAAGATGAAGCTGTCTGCGGTGCGTTCAATTGTTGACGGGAAATCCGTTGTGCTTGTTGAGGATTCGATTGTTCGCGGCACAACGGTGCGATATATTTCCGCATTGCTTCGCGAAGCCGGCGCACGAGAAGTTCATATGAAAATTGCGTCGCCGTTGTATCGCTATCCGTGCTACTACGGCATTGATACGCCGTCGCCGCGAGAACTTATTGCACACAAACGCTCCGCCGCCGATATTACAAAAGAAGTCGGCGTGGATTCTCTTGATTTTATCAGCACGGAAGGGCTTGCCGAGGCGGTCGGTCGCAATTTGTGCATGGCATGTTTTAACGGCGATTATCCTACGCATTTGCAGGATTTTGCGCGAGTTGAAGAAGGGCAGGGCTTGTGATGTCTGAAATTTACAAACAAGCAGGCGTGGATATTCATGCTGGCTATGAGGCAGTCTCACGAATTAAAAAACACGTTGAACGGACGAAAATCCCCGGCGTGTTGGGAGGTATCGGCGGGTTTGGCGGGCTGTTTGACCTCAGCGCGGCAGGAAAATTCGATGAACCCGTTCTTGTAAGCGGCACGGACGGAGTAGGGACAAAGCTGATGCTTGCTTTTGCCCTCGAAAAGCACGACACAATCGGCATTGATGCGGTTGCAATGTGCGCAAATGACGTTATCGTTGTTGGCGCGAAGCCGTTATTTTTTTTGGATTATATCGCGTGCGGAAAGGTTATTCCGCAAACGATGGAGGATGTTGTTGCGGGTGTAAGTGAGGGATGCGTGCAAGCGGGATGCGCGTTAATCGGCGGCGAAATGGCGGAACATCCCGACACAATGCCGACAAATGAATACGATATTGCGGGATTTTGCGTCGGAATCGTTGAGAAGAAAAAAATGCTTACCGGCGAAAATATAAAAGCCGGAGACGTTCTTATCGGGCTTGCGTCAAGCGGCGTTCATTCGAACGGATTTTCGTTGATTCGCAAAATTATTGCGGACAAGGGACTCGATTTGCGCAAAATTTATGCCGATTTCGATAAGCCGTTGGGCGAAATTTTGCTTATGCCCACGAAAATTTATGCAAAAGCCGCGCTCGCTCTTTGCGAAAAATTGAATCCCAAGGGCATGTCACATATTACCGGCGGCGGATTTTTTGAAAATATTCCGCGTATGTTGCCTGCGGGGCTTGGTGCGGAAATCGCGCCGCGTGAAATTCCGCCGATATTTGCATTTTTGCAAAATCAGGGCGGCATAAGTGACGCGGATATGTACAATATATTTAACATGGGGACGGGGCTTGTTGTTGCGATTTCGGCGGATGAAGCGGATGAAGCGGTGCGGCTTCTCGCGCAAAACGGCGAAAATGCCTCAATTATCGGGCGTGTTGTTGAGGGCGAAGGAGTTGTTTTCGCGTGACCGGCGAAAACAAGCCGGCCGAAAACGGGCGGCGAAGTTTTGATGGCAGCAACACTCGAATGACAAACATTGCGGTTTTTGCATCGCACGGCGGGTCGGATTTGCAGGCGATTATTGACGGGTGCGAAGCGGGCGAAATCCCCGCGCGGGTGTGCGTTGTAATCAGCAATAACAGCACGTCCCGCGCCCTTGAACGTGCGCGAACGGCAAAAATTCCGGCATTTCATGTGTCGGAAGCAAAATATCCGGGCGCGTCGGACGAAAAAATTTTTGAAATTTTGCGCGAACATGAAGCGGGCATTGTCTTTCTTGCGGGGTATTTAAAAAAAATGCCGGAAAACGTTTTGCGCGAATATGCCGGGCGAATTTTTAACATTCATCCGTCGCTTTTGCCAAAGTTCGGCGGCAAGGGAATGTTCGGAATAAATGTACACGCGGCGGTTCTTGCGGCGGGCGAAACGGAAACCGGCATCACCATTCATCGTGTTACGTCCGAATACGATACCGGCGAAATTTTGGCGCAGAAGAAAGTTCCTGTGTTGCCGGGCGATACCCCGCAAGACCTCGCTGCACGTGTTCTTGAACAAGAGCATATTTTTTTGGTTGAATTTTTATCAGGGTGCGTCACCGTCAAGTGACAACGCCCGAATTTTGACAAAAAAACGGGCGTTGGCGGGAACGCGCCCTGAAGGGGCTGCAAAATGCAAATTCACACAATTCCTGTTCTTGACGCTTTGCGCGAGCCGAAAAATTGCGCGTTTTGCGTTATGCACGACAAGCTCGAACGCGACGCGATTCAGTTTATTCTCGGGCCGGCTTACATGGAGGACGATGTGCGCATGGAAACGAACAAGGTCGGTTTTTGCAAGCGGCATCTTGATGCTATGTACGCCGAGCAGAATCGCCTCGGACTCGGCTTGATGTTGCACACGTATTTTCAGCGGCAAAACGCAGATTTAAATAACATCGTAAAAGGACGGATTCCCGCAACTTTTTTCGGCAAAGACAAAAGTGCGACAATCTCGCGCCTGAAAGAACATCTGAAAAAAACTCACGACTCGTGTTACGTGTGCCGCAAGGTTGAAAATACCTTTGCGCGGTACATCGACACGTTTTTTTATATCCGCGACAGGGGAGGGGACGACGCGCGATTGATTTCGGCGCAAAAAGGCTATTGCGTGCCGCATTTTATCGACCTTCTCGAAGCGGCGGAAAAGCTCGGGCGCGGCAAGCGCGAAAAATTTCTCGATGAAATTTTGCCTGCGCAAATGGCACGGTTCGCGGAGATGGAATCCGACTTGGAATGGTTCACGTTGAAATTCGATTTCCGAAACGCCGATGAACCTTGGAAAAACTCCAAAGACGCACTGCCTCGCGCAATTGAAATGCTCGGAGGGCAATGATTTGAAAAAAATAAAAAATCACCTCAAAGAGGAGCGGGCGAAGTTCGCGCAAATGAATTTCGCCGAAAAACGTTGGTATCTTTGGGAGTATTATAAATTTCATATAGCCGGCGTTATTTTTGTGCTTTTTTTGCTCGGAAGTTTGGTGAACTCGATTTTGAATCCGCGCCCGTCGGAATATTTGTACATTGCGTGGGACGGCGTTTCGGCGATGGAATTTCAGCTTCACGAACTCGCCGAAGGGCTTTCGGTGATTGCGCCCGACCCGGCACGGCAAGCTGTTTTCGTCACGGATTTTACGACGCGCGGCATTCGTCAGCATGACGACGCAATGCAAATGCGTTTTGTCGCGATGCTTCAAATGGGCGCGATTGATGTTTTAATTACGACTTACGACGGGGTTCGTGCCGCCGTTGAACTCGCCGAAGACAGGCGCATTATTCGAAATTTTGATGCGGTGTTTGAATATTTCGACGCGACGGACATTCACGACCGAATTTTATTTATCAACGGGCAGGCTGCGGCGATTTCTCTTTACGGCTCGCCTGTTTTGGATATTTACGGAATCGACTCCGACGACGTGTTTTTGTGCGTAATTGCAAATTCGCGGCGTCCGTATGAAATTGCCAAGGTTTTGGAGGTCTTTTTAACGGAGGTGTCCGATGATGCATAGGCGCGGACTTTTTTTTATGCTTTTTTTGGTGCTGTACAAAATTGCTTATTTGGTGATTTATTCGAATTTGCGTGTTGCCGGTATTGCTCCCGGATTTCTTGCGTCGCTGTGGTTTCAGATGTTTTTTCAGATTACCGCCTTGCTTTTGCCGCTTGCGATTTGGCTTGCGTTTTTCCGCGAAAGAGTTAATCAACATTTGCCGCACATGCGGCTCGGAAAAACAAATCTGCTTTACATTGCCGGGTTGAGCATTTTTTTGCAGCCCGTTCTGATGATTATTTCCGGCTTGACGAACTTGATTTTTCCCAATGAAATAGCTCAATTTGTTATGGGGCAGGTTGAGTATCCGTTTTGGGTACTCATTTTGGTTGTCGCGATTACCCCCGCAATTTGCGAAGAAGTTGTTTTTCGCGGATACATCCAATCAACTTTCAAGGGCAAGCCGTTTTGGATTGCGGCTCTGATTAACGGGTTACTTTTCGCAATATTTCATTTTAACGCACATCAATTTTTTTTCACTTTTTTCGCGGGAATATTTTTTGCCTATATTGTTCACGCGACACGAAGCATTCGTGCGGCTGTGATTTCGCATTTCATTTTAAATGCGTCGCAGGTTACGATTATGTGGATTTTGATGAATATGCCGGTCGAAGAAGAGTATTATCCCGGCGATATATATTTCGACGCCCCGCCTGAAATTGCCGACCCGGCAATAATCGGCGCGATTGTTTTTATAATTTTGTTCGCGTTTATTTTAATCGGTTCAAGCGTTGTTTCGATTTACCTGTTTCGCGGTTTCGTTCGGCATAATAAAAAGCGCGTTGATGATTACAACGCGAAAACAGAAGCCGAGGAATCATCGGAACATGCCGGAGAACTCGGAGAGGCAGCGGAAACAGAAGAGACAGCGGAAGAGCCGGAAGCACCGGAAGCATCCGCGCCTGCAAACGAAACGCCGGCTGAAAAGCGAAAAAATTTTTTTGTCGATGGCGCGATTATTTTGGCAATCGTTGCAGTGTATGTATTTATAATTTTCGCATAGGATGAAGTAGGGGATTTGCGTACATTTAACCCTTTAAAAAGGAAGACCCGACCTCAGGGGGGGGATGAGGTCGGGCTTTGAGGGGGGATATTTAGTTGTTCCCTAAACGGAAGTTTTAGGTCACGCTTATAATATTTGCCGGATTTAACAAAAATATACACAGCGTTAAAAAAAATTTTTTTTAATAAAGTTTTTTTATAATTCAGAAATTTTCGAAGCGGGATTATTGGCTTGCCGAGCGGCGCAAATCGACATAATTCTTGTAAATGTTTCAATTCGTTTACAAAAACTAAAAAAAGTACAAATACTCCGGACTCAGTCCATGTATGGGATTAACTTCCACGTGTATAATTTGCGTGTTATCTGCGGAAATGTGGGTAAATTAACAACAATATTAAGGAGGAGATTTATGATGAAGTACAAATTCGCGAAGCGCGCAATCGCGCTTGCACTGAGCCTCACACTTGTTGTATCGTTGTTCGCGCCGATGGTGGTTTTTGCGAACGACACCGTAGTGTTCCAACTTGCAACAGACCCCTCTGTTCAAGTACAACCGGCGGGCGCAATTGAACACAGCGTTCTTGAAGACTCGCCCTACCTGCATCCCGCAGGCAATCCGGAATTTGAACTCGTGGATAACCCCCACGGCAACGGTCACGCAATCAGAGTTACCAACAGCAGACAAAATCACTACACCACAGACATTCATTTCACAAAAGACGGCTTTAACCTTTCAAGCGGACAGTACACGATTCGCGTTCGCGCGAATGCGGAAGCAGGCTTTTGGATTTCTCACACCGACAGCCCTTGGAGTGTACTTGCCGGCGCGGATGCTATGGGCGAATACATGGAACTCACCCATACATTTACGGTTGGCGGACTCGGTTCGGGCAATCGCGGTTTGAGAATCGCATCCAACAGCCCCGAATACACAATTTATGAAATCGTAATCGCGCGCGGAACAAGCATCCCCGCAAATCTTCCCGAATTTGCCGGCGTTCCCGACGTTGTTGCTGATGACGTTGATGACGTCGAAGAATACGTTGAAGACGACAACGGCTACGTCGAAGACGACGACTACTACGTTGAAGATTACGACGACGAAGACTACGTTGACGAAGACGACGATGAACCCTACGTTCCTTATGTACCCACAGTTGTCGAAGAACCGGAAGCTCCCGCTGCCGAAAGCGTTGTAATCCAACTTACAATCGGCAACGAAACAGCAATGGTGAACGGTCAGGCCATGACCCTCGACGCTGCTCCTTTCACAACGGAAGACTGGAGAACCATGGTCCCCTTGCGCTTTATCGGCGACGCCCTGCCCGGCGCGGAAGTCGATTGGGTTGCCGCTACGGAAACCGCAGTCGTTACGTTAGCTGACGGCAGAGTGCTTGAAATCGTTCTCGGTCAAGAGTTGCCCGGCGGAATGGGTGCGGCAATTTCTCGCGACTGGCGCACATTCGTGCCTGTTCGTTTCGTAGCCGAGCAAATGGGCGCAACAACCGACTGGGACGGCGATACTTCAACCGTAACAATTGTTTTCGGCGACGCACCGGCAACCGTTGCACCTCCCGTTGTACAACCGCCGGCAGGGCCTCCCGCCGCAGGTGACGCCGATTCCGAAGGCATCTTTGCAACAACCACCGAAGACGGCGACGAAGTTTCCGGCGCAATGGTAGTGCTCGGCGCAGGCGACGATGTTTGGCCGTTCGCAGGCGCAGACGCAGAAGGCGCACGTGCGTTTGAACCCGTTCCGGGGCAAACCTATCGCGTTTCCTTCAACGTAACAAACAGAGGCGCGCAAGGTTGGCGCGTTCGTTGGGCGAGAAGCACAAACCTTTTCGGCGACAACACCACTGGCGATTACGCCGTTGTAAACAACTATCCGGTTTCAACCGGCGCGGTTGCAACGGTTGTTCCCGCGCTCTTTAACCAAGACGTTTCCCCCTCGGGAACGTACACCTTGGTTGTGGACGTTACTCTCGACGCCAACGCACAAGCCGACGGCTTAATCGGAAACGTCGGGCTTACCGGCTTGTACGGAAGCCACGAGTTTACCGTAAACTGGGTAAGCGTAGAGCAAGGCGGCGACACTCTTGCATTTTGGCAAAGATAAAAATTTATGCGTAAACGGGAGAGCAGACTTCGTTGGAGGTCTGCTCTTCCGTAACATAAAAATATGAGAGGATTTGCAAAATGAAAAAATTTTTGTTATTGGCAGCATTGATTGTATTTTCCCTCGCCTTTATGACGGCGTGCGGAGGAGATGACGAACCGGAGACTGTAGACACCAACATTGAAATCGACCAAATTGAGGACGTCACACAAGACCCCGACGAATCCGAAACCATCGAACCCGGCGGCGAACCCGACCCCGTCAACGGTTACGATGAAAACGGATACGAAAACGGCGAACATGGCGAAAACGGTTACAACGAAAATGGGTACGAGAACGGCGACCCCGACGAAAACGGCGATGAAGACCCCGCTAACGGCGACGATGACAATGGCGACGAAGAACCCGAGCCTGAGCCCGAACCGGAACCCGAACCCGAACCCGCACCTCCGCAAGTAGTGCTTCCCGCACGTCCTGCAGGAGTTGTATGGTCGCTTTCAACCGACGAATATTTCCAAAACATGCCCGTAGGAACACGCGGCAGCAGTGAAGACGTATTAACAACCGAATATTTGTTGGGCGCAGGAAGCCCGACCTTCCGCGTAATTGAAAATCCGCGCGGCGGCGTTGCCCTTCGCATCGACAATCGCGAAGCCAACTACCATGCGGTTGACATCGTTACGCCCGCGCTTAACCTCAACACGAGCGCGAACTCCTACGAGTTGACCGTTCACGGTTCTCTTTCCGAAGCCGGCAACATGACGGTCAGCGGCGGCGACTCTCCGTGGACCGGATTCTTCACGAACGCCGCAAGCGGTGCGTTCACCTTCACGGAAACAATCACTGCTTCCACAATTTCAGGCGCAGGCAGCCGCGGACTTTTGCGCATTTCCGCAAACAACATGGGCAACATCGAAATTCACGAAATAGTAATACGCCGTGTTGATTTGGTTGTTCCGCAGCAAGTTACAGTACCCGCACTTCCCGCAAACGTCGTTTACGCAATGCGTTCCGACGAGCTTCTCCAAGCCGTACCCGTCGGAACACAAGGCTCG
The DNA here is from genome assembly GCA_009781765.1 of Defluviitaleaceae bacterium. Lineage (GTDB taxonomy): Bacteria > Bacillota > Clostridia > Lachnospirales > WQUN01 > WQVC01. The sequence goes on from WQVC01000002.1 coordinate 37,048, forward strand.
GCGACTGTATTGTACACGCCGCATATCATGGATTCCGGAAGCCCCTCCATTGAAGCTATCGCTTCTCCCCAAGGCGGCGTCGGTATTCGCGTAGGAAATCGTTCTGCCGACTGGCACACGCTTGACATCATGTTTGCTGAAATGGGTCTTAACCTTGCCGCAAACAGCTATACAATCGTTGTTACCGGCAGCGTTGCAAACGCACCCGAAGGCAGCACCGTTGATATTATGGGCACCGGCGGCGGTTGGTTGCGCTTCAACAGGCCCGGCGAAGATAACGCAGGCGTTCCCATTTCCGGCTCAACAACATTTACAGCCACCGCTGTTATAAACGCTGCGGCGTTTGACGAACACGGCGGCGAAAGACACCGCGTTCGCTTTGCAATCGGCGGCGAAGGCTCACAACTTCCGTACAATGTCTACAATATAACCGTAACCAGAAACTAAAAGGAGAGATTTGCAATGAAAAAATTTTTTGCACTTACTCTTGTCTTGATGCTTGCGGCTTTTGCGTTCACGGCTTGCGCTTGTGATGATGCTACTGAAAATGTCGTGATTAACGACCCCGTTATCGAAGATGACCCGGTTGTTGAAGAACCTCCGGTAATCGAAGATGACCCTGTTATTGAGGACGACCCGATTGTCGAAGACGACCCTGTTATTGAAGATGACCCGGCAGTCGAGGACGACCCCGTTATTGAAGATGACCCCGCTGTTGAGGACGACCCGGTGGTTGAAGAACCGCCCGCAGTCGAGGACGACCCGGTTGTTGAAGACGACCCCGTGGTCGAAGAGCCTCCTGCTCCCGCAGGTCCTCCTGCCGGTTACGATTTCGTGTGGAATCTCGGTGGTTTCGACTATCCCCATAACTGGGCACCCGGTTGGAACACCGACGGCAGAAGCGGTAACTCGTATCCTCTGCAAATGTCAACATTGGCGGCGGCAACTCATCTTGTAGTTGTGCTTTCGGAGGAAATCGACTCCGACATCGAACTCGTTCGCATGAGCGACGGTAACGGTTGGAGTTGGACTCAGTCCCCCATCTGGACGCCCGACGACGGCTTGAGAATTGTTGTTGAATTGCCCAGAATGCGCGGTTGGGCTGATGTTGTCAGCTCCGGGCCGGCATATTTCGGTCTCGGCGGCGTTGGCGGTTACGAAAGCCATATCGCGGAAGCGTATTTGATTCTTGACCCGTCATACGGCGGCACGGCTGCTCTTCGCCGCAGATAATTTAAAATTCTGAAAGGATTTTTTACAATGAAAAAACTTTTACTGCTTGCACTTATTTCGATTCTTGCCGCATTTGCGTTTACCGCGTGCGGTAACGAAGAACCCGTTACGCCCGAACCCCCCATAACAATCGAACCCGATGTTGCTCCTCCCGAGGATGACCCCGTTGTTAACGACCCTCCGGTTGTCGAAGAGACCCCCGATGAAGAGGAAGAATATGACGGAATCGGTCTTCTTGTTGCACGCGGCGGCGGCCCCGACGGTGCTGTTACAGGCGCACTTATCGTGATTGGCGAAAGCCACGACGAATGGCCTTTTGCCACCGGAACGGAAGGCAATGTTCGCGCATTTGACCCCGAACCGGGCGCAACCTATCGCATAACCTACGGCGTAACAAACGAAGGCACCGGCGGTTGGCGCGTGCGTTGGACAACGAACGTAAATCTTTTCGGCGACAACACGGCAGGCGATTACGCGATTGTAAACGACCATTCGCTTTCGCCGGAAGATGTTGCGACCGTTATTCCCGCACACTTCAACCAAGACGTATCCCCGACAGGTGCGTATACGTTGGTTGTTGAAATTACGCTCGACGGCGGTCAGGAATTTGACGGCTTAATCGGCAATATCGGTCTTACCGGTACAGGCGGAAGCCATGATTTCCGCGTTGATTCCGTAAGAATTGAGCGTCTTCAAGGCGGTCACGGCACTGATGTTGACGAGTTACTTCTTGACTGGACTCGGTAATATGTAGTTTTTTGGGCATCGCCCCAAACCCTCTCGTGTGCTTCGTACGCTGACCGGGCGGCCGGGTCTGCCCCACGAACTTTTTGAAGGGTGGCGCGGGAAACATTCGCTTCGCTCATTGCGTCCTTTAAAAGTTCGATAAAAACAACAAAAAAATCGCGCATTCGCGCGATTTTTTATTGCAAAGAAAATTGTTCCGGCAACAAAAAATCGCGCGAATGCGCGATTTTTAAGAAAGTTTTTGTCAAACTTTTTCCAAAAAGTTTGCGGGGTTCGAGGGCGAAGTCCCCGCAAATCCCAATTATCTGTCAGTGCGTTTTTTCCAATCACGGAGAAAAGGCGGGGTCATATCTTCGTTTATTAAGCGGAAATTCGATTCGCGAATGGGTCTTAATTCTTCGCGTTCGTCCATGGCAACCTGAATATCGGGCGGTGCGTCGGAGTGCGAGTTGACGTGCGGCGAATGGGGCGAATGCTGTGTATAGGGGTCGGCGGCGGCGCGGGGTGGGGGAATTGTGTTTGCGGACAATGCCGGCGTTTCGTCGAGACCGGTTGCAACAATTGTTACGCGCACCTCATCCTTGAGGGAATCGTCGATTGTCGCGCCGAACATTACAACCGCGTCGGGGTCGAGTGCGCCTCCGACAAAGTTTGCCGCCGACGAAATGTCGCGCAGTCCCATACTCTGGTCGCCGGTGAAGCTGATTATTACAGCCTTCGCGCCGCTTATGGAGGTTTCTAAAAGCGGGCTGTTGATGGCCTCTCTGATTGCGGTTTCGATTTTATTTTTGCCGGACGCGCGGCCGATGCCCATGTGCGCAATGCCTTGGTCTTCCATGACGGTGCGAACGTCGGCAAAGTCGAGATTTACGAGACCGTCGTCCAAAATTACGCCGCTTATTCCGACAACACCCTGGTGCAAAACTTCATCGGCACGACGAAATGCGTCAACCAAAGAAACATCGTCGCCGACGATGGAAAGCAGGCGTTCGTTCGGGATTATTACAAGGGTATCAACATTTTTTCGGAGCTCGCTGATGCCGGCAAGGGCGTTTCTCATTCGCGGGCCGCCCTCAAAGGTGAAGGGTTTTGTCACAACGCCAACAGTGAGAATGCCCATTTCGCGAGCGATTGTTGCAATTACGGGAGCTGCGCCTGTTCCGGTGCCGCCGCCCATTCCGGCAGTAATGAACAACAAATCGGTGTTATCAATGGCTTTTGCAAGGATATCGCGTGTTTCTTCGGCGGCACGACGGCCGATTTCCGGCTTGCCTCCCGCTCCTAACCCGCGCGTCGATTTCTCGCCGAGTTGTATTGTGAATGCAGCCTTCGATTTTGTCAACGCTTTGTGGTCTGTGTTTGCGGAGATAAATTCGATGTTTTGTACGCCGTCTTCAACCATGCGGTCAACAGCGTTATTTCCGCCTCCGCCGACACCGATTACCTTAATCCGTGCTTTTAAATCGAGCGTATTGTCAATATCTATCAATGTGGGAACCCCCCAACAGATTTTTTTATTCTTTTACCGAGTAGTATAATACAGAAAAAAGAACAGCCTGTCTATAGTTTAACATGGAAATAAACTTTCAACACTTTCTATTTGGTAGCTGAGCGGTTACCGAATAGGTTTTCAAAAATTTTTTCCGCCGAGATAAATTTTGTGGTATACTGGAGAAAATGAACCATGGGGAGGCACAAAATGCGTAAAACAAAAATTATTGCAACAATCGGTCCGGCAAGCTGTGAACTTGAAACAATAAAAAAAATGATTCTGGCGGGAATGAACGCCGCGCGTTTTAATTTTTCACACGGCGACTATGACTTTCACGGCAAACTTATGGACACCGTTATAGAGGCGCGTGAACAATTGAATCGCCCGATTCCGCTTATTTTGGATACGAAAGGTCCTGAAATTCGTACAAAAAAATTAAGCACAGACAGAGTCTTTTTGGAGCAGGGCAAAGAGTTTATTCTTACAACGGAAGATATTGTCGGCGACGAAAATCGCGTTGCCGTTACCTATGAAAATTTGCCGCGCGACTTGGCGGTCGGCAGCCGTGTTCTGATTGACGATGGCTTGCTTGAAATGCAGGTTACGGAAATCAGCGGCACGGAAATCAAGTGTGTGCTTATAAATTCGGGATTTTTGGGGCATCGCAAGGGCATAAACGTACCCGATGTTTACGTAGACCTGCCCTCCCTTACCGAAAAGGACGTCGAGGACATAAAATTCGGCATAGAGCGCGGCGTTGACTGGATTGCCGCGTCGTTTGTGCGTACCGCTGAGGACGTTTTAAATATTCGCAAAATTTTGAACGCGAACGGCGGAAAAAAGATACAAATTATCGCGAAAATCGAATCTCGCGACGGCGTGAATAATATCGGAAGCATCCTCGAAGTGGTTGACGCCGTAATGGTCGCGCGCGGAGATTTGGGCGTTGAAATTTCGCCGGAGGAAGTCCCGATAGTACAAAAAGACTTGATTACCAGATGCATTGCGGTGGGCAAGCCCGTCATAACCGCAACGCACATGCTTGAATCCATGATTTCAAACCCGCGTCCCACCCGCGCCGAAGCAAGCGACGTTGCAAACGCAATTTTCGACGGCTCGGACGTTGTGATGCTTTCCGGCGAAACGGCGGGCGGGAAATATCCGGTCGAGTCCGTTCGAATGATGGACAGAATCGCGCGCAAAACCGAGGCGAGCATTGATTACGACTCAACAATCGCCCTGCATTATCAAAATTTGAACAAAAATATCACCCACGCAATAAGCGGTGCGGCTGTTGCAACCGCGCTTGAAATGGGGGCGTCGTGTATTGTGCCGGTTACGGATTCTGGATTTGCGGCACGAATGGTTTCGCGCGCGCGTCCGAGTTGCCCGATTCTTGCGGCAACTTCCGACCCCGTGGTTTATCGCCAATTAAACCTGTCGTGGGGTTGCGTTCCGATGCTTTCAAAAAGGCCTTTCGACGGCGACAGCGAGGTTTTTGAAATCGCCGAAGAACTCGCCATCGAAACCGGAATTGTCAAAAGCGGCGAAGTTATGGTAACAATTGCGGGCGTTCCTGTCGGAAAAGCCGGTGCGACAAATACAATTCGTGTAGGTACGATCGGCGACGTAATTTTTACCGGAATAGGCAATAATTGCGGAATCGTACGCGGAACGGCGCGTGTTATCAGTGAAGGGTATTCCGTGGAAGCGGACGCATTTGAAAAAGGCGACATCCTGATATGTATAAGCACCGATGACTCTATGCTCGAATGCATAAAACTTGCAGGGGCAATTGTAGTCGGCTCGTGGGAGAAACTCGATTTTTCACACGCCGAAACCGTTGCGAAAGCACTGAGCATTCCTCTTTTACGCGCCGGCGTGAAGGTAACGGATTTCGTGAAAACCGGCGGTCCTGTAACCGTTGATACAAACGAGGGTCTGCTTTTGAACGGTCACAGATAAAACAAAACGCTCCCGTCTTTCCGGTTAAAAATTTGAACAATCGGGGCGTGTTCGTGCTAACCGACAATGCTCGAACACGCCCTAAATAAAACAGAGTCGCAGCGTAGCAATAACCTACGCTGCGACTCTGTTTTTGTATATGTGCGAGTGCTCGGGGGCAGAATAAGTTATCGTGTTCCTAAATTTGTCGTTTGTCTAATTTGCTCAAAATCGTCGCAAGCGGAGCAATTAACGCTCCGGCGGCAAAATTGCTTGCGGCGTGGAGAATATCAACCGGCAAGCCCAAGATAATCCACGTAATCATCCCATCGAAGTTCAGTCCGAAAAAAAGCGCGTGTACGGGCGCGAAAAGCGTTCCGAACGCAAGCCCGTGCAACGCGCATAATGACATGTACAAAATGGCTTTTTTTGCGGGCGGAAACCGCACTGCTGACCGCGTTTTCGGGTCTGCCTTTACAACGCCGGTATTCGTATCGGTTGTGTGTCGGCACAACATAAACAAGCCCCACAAGGGCAACCATACATATAAATTCGGCAACCACCACACCGAAAAACCCCAGTAAACGCCGTCGAGAAGTATGAAAACGTACAGCGGAATAAGCGCGCGTTTACGATATGTAAGCGTGATTACGGCTAAAAAAATCCCCACAAGATGCATCCCGGGCGGCAAAATTTGCGCAAAAAATTTCGCCGCAAATAAAATCGCGCCGAGCATTGCGAAAACAGTTAAATCCCGTACGGGAAGTCCGCGCTTCTCACGCATATACAGTGAACGCGCTTCTATGAAGCGAACAGGGGCTGTGCCGCGTAAGCGGTTCGCTCAATGTGTTTTTCTGCGAAAAACACCGGTCACTCACCGCGCGGAACTTACGCCCCCTGTTCGCCTTCAATGATGCGTTCACTGTAAGTCTACTCCGTAAGCACGAACGCATATGTTTCGCTGTGTATTGCCGGAGTTTGGTCAACCCCCGTCATTGACATTTCGTCGCCGATGTAAAATCCCCACCATGCGTTGCCGGTTGCCGTTATGCCGTTCACCGTTGTTACAAAAAGCCCGAACGCACCGACTTCTCCCGCAATTAAATCCAATGTGAGAAGTGCCGCGCCGACAGTTTCTTCGTTGGTGGCAACACTCCAAACGGAAATTTCGCCCCGGTTATCCGCAATCAATTGAAAAACCGTTTCGCCCTCTCCGATTTCGATGATGCTTTCGGCGGGAAAATCGGCAATGTCGGGGGCTTGCGTCGTGCATCCCGCAAATGTCGCAATCGTTGCAACCGCCAAAATCAGAAAAATTGTTCGCATTGTCAAAACTCCTTTCTCGCGCATAATAACACAAGAGGAGGGATTATGATATGTACGACGTTTTAATCATCGGCGGCGGACCCGCCGGCGCAACGGCGGCTTTTTACACCGCCCGAGCGGGGCTTAAAGTGATGCTTGTGTACAAAAATTTCGGCGCGCTTGAAACGGCGGAGCGCGTTGAAAATTTTTACGGTTTTTCAAAAATCAGCGGAAAATCGCTGGTTGAAAAAGGCTTGCGACAGGCGCGAAAATTCGGTACGAAAACTCTTCGCGGCGAAATTTCCGGACTTCGCAAAGAAGGCGATATTTTTATCGCACGAACTATCGACGCCACCATCGAAGCTCGCGCTGTTCTTCTCGCAACCGGAGCGAGTCGCAACGCGCCGCGAATCACCGGACTAAACGATTTTGAAGGGCGCGGAGTAAGTTGGTGCGCGATTTGCGACGGTTTTTTTTATCGCGGAAAACACGTTGCCGTACTTGGCGACGGCGCGTATGCGCTGCATGAAGTCGCGGATTTATTACCGATTGTTGCGTCCGTAACGGTTTTGACAAACGGGAACGAGCCGTCGGTAAGTTTTCCCGCTAAAGTTCGTACGGAAAAAATTGCGGAAATTGTCGGGACATTTAACAGCACCGACGAAAGCGCAAGCATTTTGCCGGCTCGAAAAATTCTGTCCGGCGCGACATTCGAAACCGGCGAAACAATTCCCCTGTCAGGGCTGTTTATAGCCGAAGGCACGGCCGGCGCGGCAGAATTTGCAAAAAAAATCGGGCTTTCGAGCGGTTCGTCCGGCGAAATCAAAACTGACGACGAGATGTGTACATCCGTTGCCGGCATTTGGGCGGCCGGCGACTGCACGGGCGGCACAGCCCAGATAATAAAAGCCGCAAACGACGGCGCAACAGCCGGTTTAAGTATCGTGAAATTTTTTCGATGATTAAATTTGGGGACTCCGTCCCCAAGCCCCTGCAAGGGGTCGCAGACCCCTTAACCCCCTTTAAAAATCGCGCTTCGCGCGATTTTTTTGATAATTTTTGCCCCGCTTTTTTTTAAAAGCGGGTGGGGGGGGGGCGGGGGCGAAGCCCCCGATAGGATGAGAATCAGATTGACGTGCGATTTCAAACTTTACATATTGATAACCGCGCCGCTAAATGCTAGAATTGTTCTGTTATGGAAAAAATTTCGAGAGGATGGGTTTCAGTGTTAAACAAAAAGAGTATTGATGACATCAATGTGAAGGGCAAAAGAGTGCTTGTGCGGTGCGACTTCAATGTGCCGCTGATTGACGGCAAAATTACTGACGAAAGCAGAATTGTCGGTGCGTTACCGACGCTTAAAAAATTGATTGCGGACGGCGGAAAGCTGATTTTGTGTTCGCATTTGGGCAAGCCGAAAGGTCCCGACCCGTCGGCAAGCCTTGCGCCGGTTGCTGCGCGACTCAGCGAGCATCTTGGGCAAACCGTGAAATTCTTGGACTGCGACAGCGTTGTTTGTGACGACTGCCGCGCAAAAATTGCCGAAATGAAAGACGGCGAAGTCGCGATGTTGCAAAATACGCGCTTCCGCCCGGAAGAAGGCAAAAACGAGGACGCATTTTCTAAAGATTTGGCAAGCATCGCCGATGTTTATGTAATGGACGCCTTCGGTTCGGCGCACAGAGCGCACTGTTCAACCGTCGGCGTTGCGAAATTGGTGAAAGAAACAGCGGTCGGCTATCTTGTGCAAAAAGAACTGAAATTCCTCGGCGAGGCGGTAAATAATCCCGTTCGTCCGTTTGTGGCAATTTTGGGCGGCGCGAAAGTTTCCGACAAAATTCAGGTAATCAACAAACTTCTCGATAAGGTAGACAAGCTGATTATCGGCGGCGGAATGGCGTACACGTTTTTTGCGGCGCAAGGTCACGGCGTAGGCACATCGCTTCTGGAAAAAGACCGCATCGAAACCGCAAAAGAAACGCTTGCAAAAGCCAAAGAAAAAGGCGTTGAGCTCCTTTTGCCGGTCGATACCGTTGTTGCAAAAGAATTTGCAAAAGATGCAGAGCATAAAACCGTGCCGTCGAGCGGCATCGAAGACGATTATATGGGCTTAGACATCGGCGAAAAAACCCGCGAAATTTTCTCCGACGCAATCAAAACCGCAAAAACCGTTATCTGGAACGGGCCGATGGGTGTGTTTGAGTTCCCGAATTTCGCAAAAGGCACGCTTACTCTTGCGCAGGTTATGGCGGGAATGGACGACGCAACCACGATTATCGGCGGCGGCGACAGTGCGGCGGCGGTAAATCAGCTCGGCTACGGCGACAAAATGACACATATTTCAACCGGCGGCGGCGCATCTCTTGAATTTTTAGAAGGCAAAGAATTACCCGGCGTTGCGGCGGTTCAAGACAGGGGATAATCATGCGAAAAAAACTTATTGCGGGCAACTGGAAAATGAATTTGTGTGCGAAAGAGGCGGAAAGTTTCACAAAAGAAATGAAGGGGACGGTGAATACCGACGCGGCAGATGTAGTTTTTTGCGTACCCTACGTGCATTTGAGCGCGGTTCGTGATATTCTTGCGGGCACGCACATCAAAGTCGGCGCGCAAAACATGCATTACGCTGAAGATGGCGCGTACACCGGCGAGATTTCGGCAAAAATGCTTGCAAGCATGGATATTCCGTACGTGATTGTCGGTCACTCCGAGCGGCGCGAATATTTTAAAGAGTCCGACACCGAGGTCAACCTCAAGGCTCTGACGGCGTTAAACAGCGGTTTGACACCGATTATCTGCATCGGAGAAACGTCCAAGCAGCGCAAATCAAAGCGCACGTTTAACGTAATTCGTAAGCAACTCGCGTTTGCAATCGACGAAATGAGTGCGGAGGATATCGCGAAAATCGTAATCGCATACGAGCCGGTTTGGGCAATCGGAACGGGCGAAACCGCCACGAAAGAGCAGGCAGAAGAAGTTTGCGCGCTTATTCGCGACGAAATCAAAGCCGCTCACGGAGCTGCGGCAGCAGATGCCGTTCGCATCTTATACGGCGGCAGCGTTTCCCCCGACAACGCCGGGGAGCTTTTCTCCATGCCTAATATCGACGGCGGACTTGTGGGCGGCGCAAGTTTAAAATCAACCTTCGAAAAGGTGGTTCACTTTTGAAAAAAGATACCGTAGTTTTGATGATTTTAGATGGTTTCGGCTTGTGTGATGAGCGCGACACAAACGCAATTGCTCTTGCCGAAACGCCGCATCTGGATTGGCTCATGGAGAAGTTTCCGTTTCAGCCGGGCGCGGCGGCGGGGCTTGACGTCGGGCTTCCCGACGGGCAGATGGGCAATTCCGAGGTCGGCCACACGAATATCGGCGCGGGGCGCGTTGTATACCAAGAGCTTACGCGAATTTCAAAGGAAATCGCCGACGGCGACTTTTTCGGCAACGAAACACTTCTCGGCGCGATGGAAAACGTGCGTACCAACGGCTCTGCCCTGCATTTGTACGGGCTTCTTTCCGATGGCGGCGTTCACAGCCATAATTCGCATCTGTACGCGCTGTTGGAGCTTGCCAAACGCGAAGGCATTTCCGAAGTATACGTTCATGCGTTTCTCGACGGGCGAGATACTCCGCCCGCATCCGGTGCGGATTACATTCGCGAGCTTGAAGCCGAAATGCAAAAAATCGGCGTCGGGAAAATCGCGACGATTTCCGGGCGTTATTACGCCATGGACAGGGACAACCGTTGGGAGCGCGTCGAAAAAGCCTATGCCGTGCTTACGTCCGGCGTTGGCGCAACCGCTGCATCTGCCGAGGACTGCATGAAAAAAACCTACGCCGACGGCGTAAACGACGAATTTGTTGTGCCGACGGCAATTTTGCACGACGGAAAACCTGCGGCGAAAATCAGCGCGAAGGACTCCGTTATTTTCTTCAATTTCCGCCCGGACCGCGCCCGCGAAATTACGCGAGCTTTTTGCGATGCCGATTTCGACGGCTTTTCGCGCGGCGAGCTTCTTCCGCTGTACTACGTGTGCTTTACGGAATACGACTCGTCAATCGCGAACAAACATGTCGCGTTTCGTGCGCAATCCATGGACAATGTTTTGGGCAAATATTTGTCCGACAAGGGGCTTACGCAGCTTCGCTTGGCGGAAACAGAAAAATATGCGCATGTCACATTTTTTTTCAACGGCGGCAACGAAGCCCCCTACGACGGCGAAGACAGGATTCTTGTGTCGTCGCCGAAGGTTGCGACATACGATTTGCAGCCGGAAATGAGCGCGCCGGAGGTTGCGGATAAACTCATTGAGGCGATTGAATCGCAAAAATATGATTTGATTGTCGTAAACTTTGCAAATTGCGATATGGTTGGGCATACGGGCATTATGCCTGCGGCAATTGAAGCCGTTCAAACAATCGATACATGCGTAGCTCGCGCCATGGGTGCGATGCAAAAAAACGGTACACGCATGTTTTTTTGCGCCGACCACGGCAATGCCGACAAAATGGGCGAACCGGATTCGCCGTTCACCGCCCACACAACAAATCCGGTGCCGTTTGTGCTGTTTAATTGCGGTGACGGTATCTCACTTGCGCCCGGCGGTCGCCTCGCGGACATCGCGCCCACGCTTCTTGATTTAATGGGCTTGCCCAAACCGCCCGAAATGACAGGAAAAAGTTTGCTTGTGAAGTAGGAGGAATATTCGTGCAAAATCTTTGCTCCGTATGTTGGACTGAGCGCAACGAATCCGCAGAAAAATGCGCGTCATGCGGACTTGAAAAAAGTCAGGAGTGGATTTCCGAGTTTTGGACGGATGAAAAGGAGGCTGTGCCATGAACCGCATTGAGATTGTAGGATTTGCGAAGTCCCTGAAAGCACTTGCTAAAAACAAACTTTATGACGATATTGAAGAAGTTTTAGATGCCGTGCTTGAAGAAGCTCAGCTTGAAAAGAGGAAAGAGAAGTCGAAGGAGGATTGATTCATGTCCTGCGGAAGCGAAATGATTTGTGACGTCATTGAGGACGTAATCTTGATGAACTCGGACGAAGTTTTCATTGTAACGCCGAGCGGTACACGTTTTATTGTGCCGGATACGCAACTTGCAATGAAAGAGGAAGCAGCGAACGATTGGCGAAGAAAAAACAAAAATATACAGGAGGAACGGAAATGATTAAAACATTTATCGAAATCGTAGAGGTGCACGCACGCGAAATTATGGACTCGCGCGGCAACCCTACAGTGGAAGTACAGGTAATCGTCGAGGACGAAGGCGGGAAAATTTCAAGCGGTGTTGCCGCAGTGCCTTCGGGCGCATCGACGGGAGCGTTTGAAGCTGTTGAACTTCGTGACGGCGGCGAGCGTTATCTTGGGCTTGGCGTTGAAAAGGCAGTTGATAACGTAAATGACATCATCGCCGACGAAATTTGCGGCATGAACGCCATCGACCAAGTTGCCGTTGATAAGAAAATGCTTGAACTCGACGGTACTCCGAACAAAGCAAAACTCGGTGCGAACGCCATTTTGGGCGTATCAATGGCCGTGGCAAAAGCCGCCGCCGCCGCTCTTCGTATGCCGTTGTATCAATATTTGGGCGGATTCAACGCGAAGCAGCTTCCCGTGCCGATGATGAACATTCTCAACGGCGGAAAACATGCCGACAACACCGTCGATTTCCAAGAATTTATGATTATGCCCGTGGGCGCGTGCTGCTTCAAAGAAGCTCTGCGTTGGTGCGCGGAAATTTATCACGCACTCAAAAAAATTCTCAAAGGTCGCGGACTTGCAACGGCTTTGGGCGATGAAGGCGGTTTCGCGCCGAACCTCGCAACCCCCGACGAAGTTATCGACATTATTCTCGAAGCAATCAAAAAAGCCGGCTACGAACCCGGTACGGATATTCGCATCGCGCTTGACGTTGCCGCAACCGAACTCTACGGTGACGCGAAGAAAAACGGCAAAGAGGGCATGTATTACTTCGAAGGCGAAAGCAAAACGACCGGCAAAGAAGTTTATCGCACCGCCGCCGAAATGGTTGACATGTACGACGCGCTTTGCAAAAAATATCCGATTATCTCAATTGAGGACGGCTTGGACGAAGAGGATTGGGACGGTTGGAAACTTATGACCGACCGCATCGGCGACCGTGTGCAAATCGTCGGCGACGACCTTTTTGTTACCAACACCGAACGTCTTCAGCGCGGCGTTGACACCGGCACGGGCAACTCGATTCTCGTAAAAGTAAACCAAATCGGAACGCTTACGGAAACTTTCGAAACCATGAAGCTCGCGCATCGCCACAACATGACGACCGTTGTGTCTCACCGCTCGGGCGAAACAGAAGATGCAACAATCGCCGACATCTGCGTTGCGGTAAACGCCGGACAAATCAAAACAGGTGCGCCCGCTCGCTCCGACCGTGTGGCAAAATATAATCAACTCCTTCGCATTGAGGAAGAGCTTGATGAAGTTGCAGAATATCCGGGACTCGGAGCATGGTTTAATTTGAAAAATAAGTAACCTCGGATTGCAAAAGCAATGAAAGAGGAGGGTGGGTTAGTATGGATTTTTCTTTTGACGCCAATGACATCACCGCATTGCGAGAGGCGTTGACTTTAGCGTTGTTACACCGCAGAGGAGAACTCGGGTCGGCCTCCGGTAACGCTAAAGGTGCGATAGAAAACAGCATCGCTCGCTTAAAGCGACTTAACTCTAAAATTGAAAATTGTTTAAGTAAATGATTCTCGACACAATCAAAAAAACTAAAAAAATCGCGCTTTGCGCGATTTTTTTAGAGTTTTTGTCTGGCTTTTTTTTAAGCGGGTGGGGTTTGGGGCGAAGCCACAAAAAAATATAGTGAATCAAATTGATTCACTATAACAAATCGACGGTGAAAACATGAAACTTGCAATCAAATTGATTAAAGCATCGCGAGAGTATTGGGGACATTTGCTCATCGCGCTTGTTGCAATTGTCGGCATGACGGCGGCGCAGCTTTACGCGCCGCTTGTTGTGCGCGAACTTACAAGAATGGCGGTTGAACGCGACGAGCGTCTTATAGAACAGGCATTGCGGCTCGGGCTGATTCTCGCGGGGGTTTATTTTGCGCAGGCGATTTGTGCGTACATACGGTCGTATTATACGCACTATGCGGCGTGGCACTTTGTCGCAGATTTGCGTACAAAAATTTACGCGACGTTGCAAAAATTGTCCATGAAATTTTATCACGATAAACAAACCGGGCAAATTATGTCGCGCGTTGTGAATGACACGCAAAATATCGAGGTACTCATTGCTCATGCTGTGCCGGATATTATCGTAAATGCGGCAATTTTAATCGGTGTAGCAATTATTTTATTTGCGATTAACGCACAACTCGCGGCGTTAAGCCTGATTGCCATGCCCGCGTTAGTAATTATTTCCGTTGTGTTTGCAAAGAAAGTTTTGCCGATTTTTCGCGCGGGGCAGCAGGTGCTTGGCGACCTTAACGCGAATTTGCAGGATAATATCTCGGGCATGAAGGAAATTCAGGTGTTTAATCAGCACGAGCGCGAAGAAGCGAAAATTCGCAAAGGCGCGCGCGCTCACGCCATCGCGATTCTTCGTGCGTTGCGACTTTCAGCAGCATACGGCAGTGCGGTTCAGTATCTTTCGAGCATTGGCTCTGTGATTGTAATTGCATACGGCGGAATTATGGCGTTGGAAAACCCCGAGCTTATCGCCGATATTGTGGCATTTTTGATGTTTTTGAACATTTTTTATCAGCCCGTGACTATGCTTGCCCGCGTCAATGAAGACCTGCAAACGGCAATTGCCGGCGCAGAGCGTGTTTTTGAAATTCTCGACGCGGAAATAGACGTAAAAGAACGCGAAAACCCTCACGAGCTTCAAAAAGTTCGCGGACATATCGTGTTCGACAATGTCTCGTTTCATTATATTGAAGGCAACGACGTGCTGAAAAATATTTCTCTTGAAATTAAGCCGGGCGAAGTTGTCGCGCTTGTCGGCCCGACCGGCGTAGGAAAAACCACGTTCATCAATCTGCTTAATCGCTTTTACGACCCCGTTGACGGCGCAATCACTCTCGACGGCTACGATTTGCGAGATGTTTCTCTCGGCAGTTTGCGCCGCTCCATGAGCAATGTCATACAAGACGTCTTTTTGTTCAACGACACCTTGGCGGAAAATATCGGCTACGGGCGTCCGGAGGCAAGCCGCGATGAAATCATCGCAGCGTCGCGACTTGCCCGCGCCGACGACTTCATCGTCGGGCTTAACGACGGCTACGACACCGTTGTCGGCGAACGCGGATTGCGACTTTCCGGCGGGCAAAAGCAGCGTGTTTCGATTGCTCGCGCCGTTCTTCGCGACCGCCCGATTCTTATTCTCGACGAGGCAACCGCCGCCGTTGACGTCGAAACAGAACGGCAAATTCGCGACGCCATGGACGATGTGATGCGCAATCGCACAACGGTAATTATTGCGCACCGCCTTTCCACAATAAAAAAAGCCGACAAAATCGTCGTCCTCAACGAAGGTCGCATTGAGGACATCGGAACGCACGACGAACTTGTTGCTCGCGGCGGGCTTTACGCGCATTTGACGGAGATAAATATGTACGCATAGTTTTTAAAACCTTGGGGACGCTGTCCCCAATCCCCTGCAAGGGATTTCATCCCTTGACCCTTTAAAAAATCGCGCGAATGCGCGGTTTTTTAATAAAGTTTTTGCCCCGCTTTTTTCAAAAAGCGGGTGGGGCTGTCTCCCGGCGAAGTCGGGTCGCGTCAGCGAGGCCGCCCGGCCAGCGAACGTAGTTCGCGAGAGGGTGCGGGGCGAGCCTGCGGTCTCGGCAAAAAAATTATCCTTGCAAAATCGGAAATATTTGGTATGATATATCTACATGACAAAATATGGAAGGGGTTCGTATGGGATTGAAAACAGATATAAAACTGAATGTTCACGGGCGGGTACTTGTTGCCGCGCCGACAGGGGAGCTTGACCACTATCGGGCGGAGCGTCTTCGGGCGCAGATTGATTCGATGTTTGAAAAATCGTCGTGTCGGCACATTTTGTTGGACATGGGCGACGTTTCGTTTATGGATTCGTCGGGCATCGGCATGATTATCGGACGATACAAAAAGGCGGAAATGAGCGGCGGACGCATTGTTATTGCAAACATGAGCGAGCCGATTTCGCGACTCTTTGATGTATCCGGGCTTTCTAAAATTGTGTCACGGGCGGAAACAGCTCAAACCGCCATGCATATGTTGGGGGGCGCGTTTAATGAATAAAATCAGGTTGGAAATTGCCGCCCTTACGGAAAATATTTCGGTGTCGCGGGTTGTTGCGGCAACATTTGTCGCGCATCTCGACCCAACCGTTGAAGAGGTTACGGAAATCAAAACGGCGGTATCGGAAGCTGTTACAAATGCGATTATTCACGGTTACGGAGAAAATCAAAATGAATTTGTGCAAATAGTTTTTTCAGTCGAAGAGCGCGTGGTTATAATTGAAGTTTGCGATAAAGGCGTCGGAATTGAAAATATTGAATCCGCACGCGAGCCGCTGTTTACAACGAAACCTGAGTTGGAGCGGTCCGGCATGGGTTTTACCGTGATGGAATCGTTTATGGATTCCGTTGAGGTTTCGTCTGCGTCGGGTGAGGGGACAAGCGTCAAATTGACAAAAAAAATCGGCGGGTCGAACGATGACGCTTGATTTAATCGCGCGGGCGCAGGCAGGCGACAATGATGCCGCCGAACAGCTTATTCGGGACAACAGCGGGCTGATTTGGTCGGTTGTAAAAAAGTTTGCCAAGCGCGGATACGAGCCGGATGATTTGTATCAAATAGGCGCGATAGGACTTTTAAAATGTATCAGAAAATTCGACACGTCGTTCGAAGTGAAGTTTTCGACGTATGCAATTCCGATGATAATTGGTGAAATCAAACGATTTTTGCGCGACGACGGCATAATTAAAGTTTCGCGTCCGATGAAAGAATTGGCAACAAAGGCGCGTTACGCAACCGAGGCACTTACGGCAAAATTCGGGCGTCAGCCCACGCTCAGCGAGCTTGCGGAGGAAATCGGCGCGGAAACCGAGGATTTGATTATCGCGACGGAGGCGGCGCACGATGTTGAGTCGCTTCACGCCACAATTTACCAAGGCGACGGCAGCCCTATTTTTTTGATTGACAAAATCGCCCAAGCCGATGATGACAGCGAGAAAAAAATAAATATTATCGCACTGAAACAGCTTATTTCGCGATTGAAACCCAAGGAGCGACAGGTAATAATTTTGCGATATTTCCGCGACAAAACGCAAACCGAAGTGGCGAAGGCGATAGGGGTATCGCAGGTGCAAGTTTCGCGGATTGAAAAAAAAGTTTTGCAGAGTTTGAAAAAGGGGTTGGAAAGCGAGTAGCCTCGATAGTTTGTTGCGCTTCCTTTTTAATGCTCCCTTATTTTGCCGCTTTTTAAAAATTTTTCAAAGTTATTGAAGGGGATTGACTTTTTTTTTGAATGCGCTATTATAGAGTCATGGAAAACGAGAGTTCGAAGCCTCGCTCCGAAAAGCCTCCCTCCGAAACGTCGGAACACGGCAAGTTTTCCGGGCGGGACAGAAAAAATCTTATACGCGCGGTCGGAGTGGTGACGCAACTTGGCTTCACGATGGCATTGTGTGTGCTTGGCGGGGTTTTGCTCGGAGTTTTTCTGGACAGTCGCTTGGGAACAAGCCCGTGGTTGACTTTAGTTCTCTCCGGCATAGGTTGCTTGGCGGCGTTCAAAGCGATGTTCGACATCGCGAAAAAGATTTAGGGGCTTTTATGGATTACAATGTGGACACCGTTGCAAACAGGATGATTTTGGTGATTGTCGGGCTTTCGGGCTTGATGGCTGTTGCGAGTGTGCCGTTGTATATGCTTCTTGCTCAAAATGCGGATTCTTTCACTTTTGCCGCGCTTATGGGCATTCGTAATCCCGGAGCGGTAACAGTTAGCGATGCAGTTCCTTTTGTTGCAGGAATCGGCATGGTGACGGCGGTGAACGTCACGAAAATGTTTCTTATGAAACGTGCCGTGAAAAATGCCGTTGAGCGCGACGCGCTTTCGGCAACTACTTACTTAAAAGGGCAGTATTTTGTTAGGCTTATACTTATGGTTGCGGTGTTGCTTGCAGCGGGACTTTTGCACACGAACGTCGTAAATGATGCGGGAAATCCGCAGATTGTAAATTTGATGGGTGCATTTTTCGGGGTTCTTACGTTTCCGGCTGCATCATATCTGATGAGATTTTTTCTGAGCGATGCGTTGGTTGACAATCCTGATTTATATGTTAGGCATGAAGAAAAGAGTGCGACACAAAGCGCGATTGACGAGTTAGATGCAATCGGTGCGGATAAGGACGAGGCGGGGGAATAGGCGTGGATTTTAATATTCGGGTTTTCACAGGCATCAGAATTACTGACGGACTGGAATTTTTAATCACCGAAACCACCGTAAACACATGGATTGTCATGGGTCTGATTTTGCTTTTTGCAATTATTGTTCGCATAAGAATAGCCAGAGTTGACCCGCTTGCAAGACCGAAAGGGCTTCAAAATTTCATTGAAATGTGCGTTGACGGTTGGGAGAAGTTTTACGCGAGCAATACAAACCCGATAGTAATGTACCTTGCGCCGTGGTTTTTTACGCTGATTCTGTTTCTCCTCGTATCAAACGCAATCGGAATAGTGGGGCTGCGTCCTCCTACTGCGGACTGGGGCATGACGTTCCCCCTTGCACTGTCCACATTCCTTCTTATACAATTTGCGGGTGTACGACATCGCCCCAAATCTTACTTAAAAAGCATTTTTCTCGAACCGGTGTTTTTGTTCGCGCCGCTTAACGTAATCGGTGAGCTTGCGCGTCCGATTTCGCTCAGTTTCCGTTTGTTCGGAAATATTTTCGGCGGCATGGTTCTCCTTACACTGCTTTACAGTCTGCCGTGGTTTGTGACGCTTCTTCTTCCCATTCCGCTTCACATGTATTTCGATCTTGCTGCCGGGCTTCTTCAGGCGGTTATCTTCACAATGTTGAGCCTCACGTTTGTGAGCTTGGCGGCGGCTGAATAACCCGAAGTCACGGTTAAGATAAAAAACATATCCCTAAGGAGGAATTTTTTATGGAGGCATTGGCATTAGCCGTTGGTTTGTCCAACATTGCGGCCGCAATCGCACTTTTGAACGGTATTTTGACAACACTCGGTCAAGGCAAGGTTGCTGCTCACGCCGTTGACGCAATTGCGCGCCAACCCGAAGCGAAAGGCTCGATTACAACAACGATGCTTATCGGTTGCGGTCTTGCAGAAACGTCCGGCGTTTACGGTATCGTTATTGCTGCGCTTTTGCTGTTCGCAAATCCGTTCTTGGACAGATTGTTTGACCTTGCGCCGACACTTGTTTCAATGTTGCCGCTGTAAGCTAAAAAGTAGGAGATGATTCAGTTGAATCCTCTGTTTTTATTAGTCAACGGAACCCCCGAATACAGGAGTGTTCTCAGCCTTGACTTTCAAAACTTCTTTGACGGTGGACCGAATATTTTTAATTTCATCGTTACGGTTGTGCTTGTTACGTGGCTTTTGTACAAGCCGGTGAAAAAAATCCTTGCCGCTCGTGCAGAGCGTATTGAGGGCGATATGAGTGACGCTGCGTTAAGTAAGGCAGACGCCGAGGAACTCAAGGAAATGTATGAAAAGAAGGTCAAGGATATTGAAGCGGAACGTGCTGCTGTTTTGGATGAGGCGCGCAAGCTCGCCGGCGAAAACCGCACGAGAATCTTGGACGAAGCAAAAGTCGAAGCCCAAGATGTTAAAGACCGTGCTGCTCGTGACGTTGCAAACGAGCTTGAGCAAATCAAAGGTACAGTGCATCAGGCAATCGTCGATATTTCAACTGACATGGCGACGAGACTGATTGCCTCTACTATTGACAAGGCGGCGCACGAGAAATTATTCGACGAAGCAATGGTAGAGCTTGAAGCGACTACGGCTTTTAAAGTTTCGGCTTAGATTTGTTGCGAGTAAAGGAAAATTCGAAGAAAGGGACGTAGGCGGCTTGATTGCCGCGACATGCGTCAAGCGTGTGACATATGGCTGATTTGGGTATTCGTTACGCCACCGCGTTGTTCGATATTTCGCAGGAAAATGGTCTTTTGGACGATTACCTCGAACAAGCGCGACTTATTCGCGATAATATCGTAGATGAAGATGCACAGAGCATTTTGACGCACCCGCGTATTTCTTCCGAGGAGAAGTTTGCGTTTTTGCAAAAGGCTTTTGAAAAAAATATCCATTGCGACCTTATGGGCTTTATTCGGCTTGTCGTCACAAAGAATCGCGAGGCTTTTCTTTTACCTGCAGTTGACCGACTTATCGATATGATTAAGGAGTACAAGCGGCAAACAACGGCGAAGGTTGTATCTGCTGTGCCGCTTACCGACGAGCAAGCTGCAAAACTCACAACAGTTCTTTCGAAGAAGCTGAATAAACAGGTTGACATTACGGTTTTGGTTGACCCGTCGGTTATCGCGGGTATAAGTATTCAGGCGGACGGCTACTTTTTTGACCGTACTGTTCGGACGATGTTGAAAGATATGAAAGAAAGCATTGAGCTGTAAAGATGAATCTCAACATGTTGAAGGGGAGTAAGTTATGATACTCAAACCTGATGAAGTTAGTTCAATTATCAAGCAGCAAATAAAATCTTACTCCGCAAAAATGGACGTTGCCGAGGCGGGAAGCGTTATTCACGTTGGTGACGGAATCGCGCGTGTTTACGGGCTTAATAATGCCATGAGCGGCGAGCTTTTGGAGTTTCCCGGCGAACTTTACGGCATCGCGCTGAACCTCGACGAGGACAGTATTGGTGCAGTTCTCCTCGGTTCGGACAGCCATGTCAGCGAAGGCGACCCGGTAAAACGCACAGGGCGCATCGCGGAAGTTCCCGTTGGCGACGCGCTTTTGGGCAGAGTTGTTGATCCGACCGGTGCACCCGTTGACAACAAAGGGCCGGTGTTGAGTAAAAAAACTCGCGTAGTTGAGCGTATTGCTCCCGGCGTAATTGAACGCCAAGAGGTAAATGTTCCCCTTCAAACGGGAATTAAGGCAATTGACGCAATGATTCCTATCGGGCGCGGTCAGCGCGAGCTTATTATTGGTGACCGACAAACGGGTAAAACCGCTATTGCAATTGACACAATTATCAACCAGACACTTATAAATAAAAAGATACCCAATCCCAAGCCCGGCGAAAAGGATACACGGGTTTATTGTGTTTACGTTGCAATCGGTCAGAAAGCATCAACTGTTGCACGTGTTGCCCGGACTCTCGAAGATGCAGGCGCGATGGAATATACTTGCATTGTGAGCGCGAATGCGTCCGACTCTGCGCCGATGCAGTACATTGCACCGTATGCGGGTTGCGCCATTGGTGAGGAATGGATGGAGGAAGGGCGCGACGTTTTGGTTGTGTATGATGACTTGTCTAAACATGCCGTTGCGTATCGTGCGCTTTCGCTGTTGCTTCGTCGCCCGCCCGGTCGTGAGGCATATCCGGGCGACGTTTTCTACTTGCATTCACGTCTTCTTGAGCGCGCTGCATGTTTGACAAAGGAGCGCGGAGGCGGAACTCTTACCGCTCTTCCTGTAATCGAAACGCAAGCAGGAGATATTTCTGCGTACATTCCTACGAATGTTATCTCGATTACTGACGGGCAAATTTTCCTCGAATCGGATGCTTTCAATAAAGGTATTCGCCCTGCGATTAACCCTGGTCTTTCCGTATCTCGTGTTGGTGGCGCGGCGCAAATTAAGGCGATGAAATCCGTTGCCGGGCCGCTCCGATTAGAGCTTGCTCAGTTCCGTGAATTGGAAACTTTCGCGCAGTTCGGCTCGGATTTGACAAAGGATACTCTTGAGCGCCTTGACCAAGGGCGTCGCATTGTTGAAATTTTAAAGCAAGCGCAAAACGCGCCGCTTCCCGTTGAACAACAGGTTCTTTTGTTCTATGCGATTACGAAAAAGCATTTCGGTGGCGTCCCCGTCGAGAATATACAAAAAACGGAAAAAGAATTTTTAACATTTTTTGCAGAAAAGCACGACGATATTTTGGCAAGGATTCGCGTCGAGAAGCAAATCGGCGAGGAGCTTGGTGCAAAAGTTGAAAGTGCCATCGCTGATTTTAAAGCGACAATACAGGCGTAGAATCACAAATAGGAGCGTGACTTTATGCCCTCAATGAAGGCAATTAAGCGTAGGCGTTTGACCGTAAAAAATATTTCGCAAATCACAAAGGCCATGAATCTTGTGGCGACATCGAAGTTGCAGCGCGCTCGCGCGAATAAATCTGCTGTCGGGCGTCCGGTGCAAGCTACTTTTGATATTGTTTACAATGCGGTAAGCGACGAGCGCGCTTTGGCGCAGCCTTTTGTTGCGTCTCGTGAAGTAAAAAAAACAGCGTATGTTTTAATCACGAGTAATCGAGGGCTTTGCGGCGGGTATAATTCAAACGTATGTAAAGCACTTAACGTACATGCCAAAGGCAAGGATTTTGTGATTTTGCCCTTGGGTACAAAAGGGCGCGATTATTTCAGACGGCGCGGCGCAGAGCTTTTGGATATGCCTTCGACATCAGAAACACCGAATTTTGCCGAGGCCAAGGCTGCCGGCGACAGACTTGTTGAGATGTACGAGGCTGGAGAAATCGACGAAGTTTATCTTGTTTACACGCAATTTTTTACAGTGCTTTCGCTTGAGCCGATTATTCGAAAGGTTTTGCCTCTCGACCCGGATTATTTGCGCCGCGTTGTTGGGACACATCTGAAAGATGCCGAGGAATGGGAAAACTTAGGCTTTTTTTCGAAGCCCGAGCCCAAAGAAGAGTCGAAATTGAACCAAGAGGTTGAGTTTGATTCGGGCATCGAAAACGTGCTTCGGAACTTGATTCCGTGGTATTTGAGTATGTATCTTTACGCCGCGATGGCGTCGTCTGCACTTTGCGAGCAAGCTGCTCGCATGACGAGCATGGATTCCGCCACCAAGAACGCCGGCGAAATTATTGAAAAGTTAACATTGCAATTCAACCGTCAGCGTCAAAGTATTATCACGCAGGAAATTACCGAGATTGTAAGCGGAGCGAACGCGCTTCAATAGAGGAGGCATTTCGCGGGTGGTTAAATTGAGAGAGATTGACCGTGATAATTTTCATGCCGTTCTCGGACTCTCGGTTTTTGATGAACAAAATAATTTTGTTGCGAGCAATTGTTATTCGTTGGCGCAAGCAAAAGCGCAACCCGAATGTGTGCCATTGGCGATTTATGACGATGAAGAGTTGGTCGGGTTTGTGATGTACTGTTTGGATTTCAGTGATAGCGAATATTGGATTTATCGCATTATGATTGATAAAAAGCACCAAAAAAACGGATATGGGCGGATTGCGATTCAACAAGTTTTGGAAGTGTTGCGGATGGACGTTGCACGTTCGAAAGTGTATATAAGTTTTGAACCCGAAAATGAAGTGGCTAAGAGGTTGTATGAAAATCTCGGTTTTGCTCCGGACGGGAGAATAATCGGCGAAGAAATTGTTTATTGCTTGAATTTCACAAGCAAAGACGCAAGCTAAAGGAGAGGTTTCAATTGGCTAATACGGGCAAAATTTTGCAGATTACGGGAGCGGTTTTGGATATTCGTTTTGACGGAGGGCTTCCGGCGTTGTACAACGCGATTGAAATCGAGCGAAAGGACGGCACGGAGTCCGTTGTGCTTGAGGTTGCACAGCATTTGGGTGACAACGTGGTGCGTTGTATTTCCATGGGAAGCACAGACGGTCTTGTGCGCGGAATGCCGGCGATTGATACCGGTGCGCCGATTTCCATGCCCGTAGGACCGGAAACTCTCGGGCGCATGATGAACGTACTCGGCAGACCGATTGACAATGCGGGCGCGATTGATACCAAGGAAAAGTGGTCAATTCACAGAAAAGCTCCCGGATTTGCCGACCAAACTGCTACGGCGGAAATTCTTGAAACGGGAATTAAGGCGGTTGACTTGCTTTGCCCCTATGCGAAAGGCGGAAAAATCGGTCTTTTTGGTGGCGCAGGTGTGGGAAAAACCGTTATCATAATGGAACTTATCAACAACATCGCTACCGCTCACGAAGGGCTTTCGGTTTTCACCGGGGTAGGGGAGCGGACTCGCGAAGGTATTGACCTTTACAATGAAATGGGCGAATCTACGCTGAAGGATGGCTCATCTGTTCGCAGTAAAGCCGCTCTTGTGTTCGGGCAGATGAACGAGCCGCCGGGAGCACGTATGCGCGTTGGCTTTTCCGGCTTGACGATTGCCGAATACTTCCGTGATGTTTCGCACCAAGACGTTCTTCTTTTCATTGATAATATTTTCCGCTTTGTGCAGGCGGGTTCGGAGGTTTCCGCGCTTTTGGGGCGCGTACCGTCGGCGGTTGGTTATCAGCCTACACTTGCAACGGAAGTTGGTGCGTTGCAGGAGCGTATTACCTCCACAAAAGCCGGTTCGATTACGTCGATTCAAGCGATTTACGTTCCTGCCGACGACTACACCGACCCTTCTGTTGCTACAACTTTCGCCCATCTTGACGCGACTACGGAGCTTTCTCGCGCAATCGTTGAAATGGGAATTTATCCCGCAATCGACCCGCTTTCGTCTACATCGCGGATGCTTGAGAAAAGTATCGTCGGTGAAAAACATTACGGCGTGGCTCGTGATGTTCAGCGGATTTTGCAACGTTATAAGGATTTGCAGGATATTATCGCGATTCTCGGTATGGATGAACTTTCCGAGGACGACAAGCTCACTGTTGAGCGTGCGCGTCGGATTCAACGCTTCCTTTCACAACCTTTTACAGTTGCGGAAAAATTCACGTCAACCCCGGGCAAATACGTTAAACTTACTGATACAATTGAGGGATTCAGACAAATTATCGCCGGCGAACACGACGAAATCCCCGAAGGTATGTTCCTTAACAAAGGTACGATTCAAGAAGTGGTTGACGAGTACAAGAAGTCGCAAGCATAGATTTCGACGAAAGGAACGCGGGCGACGAAATTTCGACGTTCAGCGAGCGGCAAAATTATGGCGGATGCAGTAGGTAAAAAATTAGAATTGCGGGTAATCGCGCCGACAATGGCGACGGACAAAAACCCGTATAAATTCAGAAAGTCTGTTGATATGGCGATTATGCGTTGTACGACGGGCGATATGGGGATTTTGCCGGGGCGTATGCCTGTTTCAATGGTTCTCGGTACAGGCGTTTTGCGCATTTTTGACGAGGACACCGAGCGGCATATGGCAATTCTCGGAGGCGTGGCACATGCGGCTGACGACGTTGTAACGATTTTATCTGACGCGGCATTCATGCCGGATGAAATCGACGCACAAAAAATTTCCGAGGAAATAGCAGAAATTCGCCGTCTTTCAGACGAATCTGCCGACTTGGACGAAAAGCAAAAGTATCGCGAAGATATTTATCGTATGCAGATTCAGCTTGAAGTAGCGGAAACAGCAGGGAAATAGCTCACATGACGCGGGTAAAGGATGCCCGTTTTTCGGAAAATTAAAAACCTATTGGTAACTACCGGTTGCCAATAGGTTTTTTTTATTGCATAGGAAACTGCTCCGGCTTCGAGAGAACGTGCGGCAAATTACACGTGTTCCCGGTGCACGATGCGCGCAGTGCGCGCTTTTTTAATTTTGCCGCTCTCCGGACTTTCAGACCGTTTTCATGCAACGCTAATCGTAGAAATCAGGAGCTTTTTTCAAGGACGCCCAAGCGTTAGGGTCATGGCCGGTTATAATTTTTACGCCCTTTTTCTGCAAATCTCGAAACATTGCCAACGTTCTGATGTACTGAGAGCTGCTGCACGACGAACCGGGGAGTTTCAATTCGTTAAGATTTTCCTCGGTAAAACATGCGTCTTGGGTTAAAAGTATCGACCCGGATTTTTGCAAATTAACCATCAGCGACTGATGCCCCGGTGTATGCCCCGGCGTGTAGTAAATAATTATTTTTCCGTCGTTGAACAAATCGTGCTTGTTGTCGTTCCAACCGTCCAACATCAGCCAATTTACATCTTTATCAAAATCTTCGCGCAGATACACAATTTTCATAAACGGGTCGGGCATGTAAGCATAATGCAATTCCGCCCGCTGAACAACATACGTTGCGTTCGGGAAAAGCCCGATGCCTCCCGCGTGGTCAAAATGCAGATGCGAGCAAACATGATAAACAATTTCTTCCGGCTTGATGCCTGATTTTTTCAAGGCGTCGAGTACATAACCCTCGCCGAACTCGGCAGGGCGGAACGAGTCCCAAATAACTTTGTTTAAAGTTTCCGGGTCGTTTACCGTGGTTTGGTTGTGGCCGGAGTCGAACAGTACGTAGCCTTTTTCATGCTCAATTAAAAAATAAGGCACGGGAACGTCAAATTTTGTCCCGCCGCTCCCCGCGACAAAAACGCCCTTGTCGCTGTACAAAACACCGCATTGCATTACATACAATTTCATAACAATTCCTCCGAATTTTATTTTTCAGCAGTAAATACGCTGATTTTTTTCACCAACAACTCAAAATCTATGGGCTTGCCCAAATGGTCATTCATGCCCGCTTGCATACATTGGTCGATATCTTCCTGAAAAACGTTGGCCGTCATTGCGATAATCGGTATTTCACCGCCGAAAGGAAGTTCCCGTATGCGGCGCGTGGCGGTATAGCCGTCCATAACCGGCATCTGAATGTCCATGAGAATGACATCGTACCGTTCGGGGGCGTTATGAAACATGCCCACAGCCTCTACGCCGTCGGACGCGCATTCAATTGCGATGCCTGTAGGTTCGAGGATTGTCATTACAATTTCGCGATTTATTTCCACGTCGTCTACCAACAGCAGCCGACAATTTTCGAAAGCAGGAAGCGTTTGTTTGTCCTCGTTGCTGCCGTTTTCAGCGTCGCCAACCTCAAATTTCAGCGTAAACAGAAATTTCGCGCCTTTGCCCGGCTCGGATTCAATTGAAATTTGCCCGTCCATTGCCTCAACAATTCGTTTGCAAATGGCCAACCCCAACCCGACCCCTCCGAATTTACGGGAAGCACTGTTCTCGGCTTGCTCAAAAGCGTCAAACAAACGGGGCTGATTCGCTTTTGATATACCGATGCCGGTGTCGATAACCTCCACGTGCATTACATTATCCGGGCGGCTGCACTTAATGATGAGAGTAATCGTTCCGCCGTGGGGCGTGAACTTCGTCGCGTTGGTTAAAAGATTTACAATCACCTGCATCAGCCGAATTTCGTCGCCGACTATAAATTGCGGGATGTTTTCATCCAATTCAACTGCGAAGTGCAATTTTTTCTTTTCCATTTGCAATTTCAGCATATCAACGACGCCGGCAATTTTTTTTCTGAAATCAAATGACCGACAATTCAGTTCAAATTTTCCCGCCTCGATTTTTGACAATTCTAAAATATCGCTGATGATGCCGAGCAAATAATTTGAAGCTGTTTCGATATTTTCAAAAGCATAGTTCTTTGCCTGAACCTCCGAAGCCGATTTTCCGATTGCAACCATGCCGCTGATGGCGTTGATTGGCGTTCGGATTTCGTGGCTCATGTTGGAAAGAAAATAACTTTTTGCAAGGCTTGCGGCGTTTGCGTCGCCGAGTGCCTCTTCCAGCTTGCCGAGCATTTCTTCCTGTTCGCGCCTGTAGTTATAAACGTCGGTTAAATCGCGCACAAATACAACCAAACCGTTATCGTCCTGCAATTTAACGCGAACAATTGTAGATTCGGCGGGGATAGGTGTGCCGTCAACTTTTTGAAGCATCCATTCAATACGAGCCTGCCCGGTTTCAAGAGCCGCACCTATGCATTTTTGCATTTTTTCGCTCGAACGTGTTCCGTCGGGTTGGTACACCGGCACCAACTCGTGCCATTTTTCAAAATATTCGTTTTTGTCTTTCAGCCCGAATAAATCTAATACGGCTTGATTACAGTCAAATATTTCAAAATTTTTGTGACGCAAACTGCACCCCATAGGCAAAGCACCAAGAATAATCTGCAATCTGTTGAGGTTTCCCATGTCTTTGGAAAAATATATGGCGATAATCGCGGTTATGCCGATAAGAACCAACGCCAATAAGCTGAATATACTCACAAACGTAAAAGTGGATTGTGCAACAATGCTTTCTGTAGCAGAAGTTGGAATCACTGCAATCAACGTCCAATCAATCAAATTTAAAGGCGTGGTAATTAAATATGCCGAACCCAAAAACGCATCTTCGAATTTCACAATTTCGGAAGTGTACATATGCCTCAAAAAGATATCACCGTTCGGAATATCCCGGATATTTCGGCTGTTTACGCCGGGAGCGTAATCCGCGTTCGGATGAATTATGATTTCGCCGCCGGATGCCATGTCTACCAGAATCAAATATCCGTCCGACATAACGGGATGCACCGCGATTCGTTCCAATATCATGTTAATCGGAATCGCCGTTCCGACCGTCGCGCCCGCGCCGCTGAGTTCCGGCACATAAACAGCCACCGAAACAGCAATATTTCCGCTTGCATAGGAAAGGTAGCTTCCCGTAATTGCAACTTCTCCGGGCGGTGCTGCTCGTGCCGCTGTGTACCACGGGCGTTCAACGGGCGTCCAATCTTCCGGAGGCGTCCAGCCGATTCCGTTAATCAACCGCCCGTCGCTGAATCCGATGAAAACATTTTCTATTGCTTCGTTGTGTTCGACGAAAGTTATTGCCATATTTTCCATTTCTTCTTCGGTGGTCAGAGTGCTGATAACTGTGGCCAAGTTACGAACCCGTTCGCCGGCAATGGCAAACCACTCGTCTATTTCATTCGAATAAATTATTTGGTCGCGCTCTGCGATTTCCAATAAATTATTGTAAATTGTGTCCCGAACAAAAGCATTAAATATCAGCCCGACACTTAATACTGCCAAGAGCGACAATATTACCAAAACTACAAATAACTTTTGAACAAAAGTTGATTTCATTAAAAAAATCCCTTCATAAAAGCAAAAGCGGCGATTGCTATAATATTAACAACCGCCTCTGTGTTTTTTTCAGACAACGCCGCTCTGTTTTTAAGACATTGCAAATTTATAATTTGAAAAACGATACCAACTGCCTGAGCATTTCGGCTTGCGAGTTAAGCTCTTCGGCAGACGCCGCCGCTTCTTCGGAAACGGCCGAGTTGCTTTGCGTCACTCTTGATATTTGCTCAAGTCCGTTGCTGACCTGCCCGATTGCTTCGGCTTGCTCCTGCGAAGCGATTGAAATGCCGTTTATAATCTCCAATACTTCGGATGCGTTTTGAACAATAACATCCAACGAACCGGATGTCGTTTCCGCAATGTTCGAGCCGCTTTCAACCCGACTGATTGAATCGTGAATAAGCTCGGTAGTTTGGGTGGAAGATTGTTGGCTGCGCAAAGCAAGGCTGCGAACTTCGTCCGCAACAACGCTGAAACCCCGACCGTGTTCGCCGGCTCGTGCCGCTTCAACCGATGCGTTAAGGGAAAGCAGGTTTGTTTGAAAAGCGATGTCCTGTATGACTCGTATAATCGCAGATATGCTCTTGGATGATTCCTTGATTTGCGACATGGCACCCAACATATTTTTCATTGCTTCGCTGCCTTCGTGTGCATTTTCTGCGGACGTATTTGAAAGCGCGTTTGCTTCCAATGCGTTGTCGGCGTTTTGTTTTGTTTGCAAATTGATTATGTCCATGGTTGCAACAAGTTCCTGCACCGAGCTAGCTTGCTCTTGTGCGCCGGTTGCCAAATTTGTTGCGCTTTGGGCAATTTGATTCGCCCCGGACAGCACTTGCTCGGATGCTACCAATATTTCCGACATGGTTTGGTGGAGTGTCGCGGAAATGTGGTTTAACGAATCTTTAATCGGTGCAAAACTGCCGACAAATTCACGAGTTATTTTCGTGGTGAGATTTCCGTTTGAAATTTCCGATAAATCGTTGGTTATTTCGGTTATATACGAGGATACTTCCAAAATCGTCGCGTCCATTGCAGATATAATATTTTTGAACGTGCCGTTATAGTCGGAAGCATTCGGGTTAGCCCCTTTTGCATGAATGTTTGCATCAACTTTCTGCAAATCAAAATTACCGGCTTTCATTTCATCCATTGCGTAAAGCATGGTTTTAAGCGGATTATCCACGGCCTCGGTTACGTCGTTAAGCCCGAGCATAATTTTTTGCCAATCACCTTTGTAGCTGCCGGCATCAGTTCTGAAATTCAAGTCGCCTTTAGATGCGGTGGCGTCAATCATGGCGGTTACTTCGGCACTTACGCCTTTCAAGTTTACAGTGAGATTTTTTAATGCTTTAGGCATAACCACCCAATCGCCGACCCAAACCGCTTCGTTGATGTTATGTTCAAAATTGCCGTCGGCTATAGAGCCGCACGTATCGGCGATATCTAATATGTCGGTCGTGACTTGTGCGAGCAAGCTGTTTACCAACCCAATCATTTCTTTGTAAGACCCCTGATACTTTGCATCATCAATATTAAAGTGAATATTTCCCACTTGAATATATTGTTCATGCATGTTGGTTAAGTCATCGACAATATTTTTTATTGTATCCGAAAGCCCTATGATGCTGTCGGTTAATACGCCGACTTCATCCTTAGAAATATTTTTGCGATTGAAATTTATATTGAGATTTCCTCTGCTCACATTTTTGATAGCATCTACTGCTTGCGACATGGGCTTCGTTATAAGCCCGGTTATAACAACAGCCATAACAACGCCTGAAAATAAACTTATTGCAGTCAAGGCGACCAATATAATGACCGTGTTTATAGTGTCGGCGGTAATTATCTCGTTTATGCCTTCCATGAAGATGGATAATTCATAAAAAATCAGGTCGAATTGGTCGTAAATAGCGGCAAACTCGTTTTCCATAGCATGATTTATGAGGCCGATGGCTTGGCTTTGATTTCCCGCACGCGCAGCAACAAAAACCGCAGGCGCGGTATTGTCTATATAGCTGAGAATCATTGCTTCCAAGATGTTTATTTGAGCATATTGGAAGTTAAGCGCGCTTGCATCTTGGATGGGGTCGTCAAGAATATTTCGCCTGAATGCGCTGATTTCACCCACGATAGTATTTCGCGCAACGTTTAATTCGCCCTCAAAAACGTTTATAGCGGTTTGGTCGCCGGCGTTGAGGGAAGCAAGCGCGACTATGCGCCGAATATCCATAAGTTCGGTTCGGATTTCGTTAAGCGTGATGTATCGGGCGTTCGGGTGGTCGAAGGTGTTGCTGTAGTCGTTATCTGTCCTCATAACGGCAATCGCTCCGAATGTTGCAACCATAATTGTAATCAACAGCAGCACAACAAAAGCGAACGTCAACCTCGCCCCGATTTTCATGTTTCTTAAAGCCGACATATCAATTATCTCCCTTCGAATTTGCGGTGCTGTCTGAAAATTTTCATAAAATCGGCGGACAGCACCTGTCGAAACCCCAATTTTACGTCATTACATACATTTACAGCTTCAAATATTTAAGCAGACATTTCCATAATTCCTGCGTTGTATACGGCTTGCTGATAAACCCGGTCATTCCGCTGTTCATATAAAGAACTTCATTTGCCGGGGATATGGAGTCTGCGGTCATTGCGATAATCGGCGTTCTCGCGCTCAGCCGGCTAATCACAGATGCGGCTTCAAGCCCGTCTGTACCGGGCATGTGTATGTCCATAAAAATCATGTCGAAAGGTTTTTTTCCGGTGTTTACCCGATTTTCAACAAGTCTCACCGCATCTGCGCCGTCTTTGGAAATGAAGCAGGACAATCCCAACCGCTTGAGATGTTCGCAAGTTACGCGCAAATTTTGGTTGTTATCGTCAACAACCAAAATTTCACCACCATCGAAATACGGCTTGGGTATGACGCTTTGCGCGCTGTTATGTAAAGCAGAAACAGCGTCGGCGTCTGCAATCATGGGTGTGCGTATTTCATGGTTTACTTTTGCAATAAATTTCAATTTTGTGTCTGATGATGCCTGCGCCTCAAGCCCCTTGTAATAATCTCTTAAATCTCGCATGTAAACGATAATTATATGTGAATTGCCCTGAGGTACTGCTGTTGCATGTATTTCAGCGGGATAGCATTCTCCGTCCGCGGTCATGGCAAGCCATTCGAAGGAAGCACTGCCTTTTTTTACGGCTTGCAATACCCCGTTTTTTATTTTTTGCATGGAAAGGCTTCCGTCAGATTGATATTCCGGTACGGTGTTTGCGAAATTTTTAATAAATTCCTGCTTGCTTTTGGCTTTGGAAAGAATCAATGTTGCTTGATTCAAGTCCAAAACGTTAAGTTTTTCATCAAGGATAAAACAGGATAACGGTGAAGCGTCAAGAACAATTTGCAATGTGTTGAGACTGCCTGTGCTTTTGGAAAAATACATAGCAATAGTCGCGGTTACGGATATAAGAAGCAAAACCAACAAAATGAATATGCTCACAAACGTAAAATCGGATTGAGCAACAATGATTTCGGTAGCAGAAGTGGGAATCATCGCAATCAACGTCCAATCAATCAGATTTAAATTCAGCGTGCAGCTACAACCGCTAACGCCCCGACAAAGGCATTAAAAGATATCGCCACGAGTAAGCCGATGTATTTCAAACATCTGCGTTCGAGAATATCATTTTTTATTTTGTCAAAAAAGGGAATCATAAGGGATGTGCACGCGGAGTATTCGGCAGTGAATTTTTGAATTTCGCTGTTTTAATCGGCGCAATTGTCGAAATATCCATGCCCGGAAGTTACGGAACATATAAAATTGCCGACACCGGATAATTTCTGCCAACCGGCCGGAAATCTTGATTTTTATGCACATATGAATATAATGGTGCGAGATTTTGGCGATACGGCAGTTAAAAAAGGAGCAATTTTTATGGATTTTACAGATAACATCATGTTGGAAAGACGAAAGTTAATCAGGGCTTTCAATAAGCTCAAAAAAAATCATATTATAGCTGTATGTGCGCCGGCGGGTTACGGCAAGACGGTAGCGGTAACGCAGTGGCTTGAAAAAGATACTCGCGCCAAGGCTGTTCTTTCTGTTGACGAACACGACAATAATCTTGCCGGCTTTTGTAAACGATTTTGTGTTGCTCTTTGTACTTGTCAACCTCAAAATAAAACACTTAACGAAATCATATCTCACTCATCGTTTCAAAGTGCGCCGGATGAGTTTACAGTTCGGGCTGTTGACGCGCTTTCCGGCAGAAAACAGGCAGTGCTTGCCATAGACGACTTGCACTTGATTCATAATGACGAAGTGTTAAAACTGCTTCTCACTTTTATAAAACGTTTACCGAAGAATTTTTCTTTAATCTTAATCAGTCGCAATGATTTACCGACCGAATTTTCAGATTTGTGGTTAAAAGGTCATATCGCCGGCATAAACGCAGAACAATTCTTCTTTAACAAAGCGGAGGTTAAGGCGTTATATGATATGCGGGGCAGTCGAATTACAAATGAGTCGGCCGAAGATATAAGCACAAAAACCCAAGGCCGGGCAATCGGCATAAATGCATTTATGCTTTCCGGCGGCAATTTTTTTGATAAAACATATGACTATCTTGATGATTTCATACAGACAAACATATGGGAAAAATGGGACGACACAACTCGCGATTTCATGCTTTGTACTGCGGGTTTACGCGAACTTACGCCTTCCGTTTGCGAGTCAATGACAGGTGTAATCCCCGCACGCAAATTTCTCAGAGAGTTAGTGAAAAAAGGTGCGTTTATTACACAAGTGCAAGATGATATTTTTCACTATCATCACTTGTTCAGGCAATTTTTAAGAAAAAAAGCGGATGAGAAGGGCGAGAAATTTGTACACTCGCTTTTGGAGAAGGAAGGCAATTGGCATTTGCTTCAAAACGATTTTTGCAGTGCAATTGACTGTTTTGTGCGATGCAAAAACCATGAAGGTATCGACAAAGGTTACGGTTTGCTTGAAACGGTTTCTATTCACAGCAGCTATTCTGTCGAAAGGCTTTTACACATCTTTAAGCACAATGAAGTACAACTCGCTGCCGAAAAATATCCGCGCCTGCTGTTTATGTTGTTTTGGTGCGCTCTTATCGAAGGGCGCGCGGATGACGCAATCTTTTTTATTGATAAAGCCTATGCTCGATGGCCGGAAGTTGCACTGCGTCATCCTGCCTCGGCCAATAACATTTTGTATATTCGACTGATGGATTTTCGCATATCAAAACTCCGAATGATGAGAGAAGTTACGACACTTCCCGACACATACGGCGATTTTTATTTAGCCACTCCGGCACGATTGGGATGGTCTGTGAATATGCCGCAATTATATCGCGGCACGGTTGACTTATCTGATTTGACAGTTGGAGGAGTGATTGAGAATTTTACGGTTCTGCGTCCGCAAATGCCGAAGTTTTTCGGTGAAGGAGCATCTATGTTGACAGAAATAATAATTTCGGGATTATCGTATGAACAGGGTGATTTGGAAAATGCACACAAATATGCTTTAAGCGCGTTGTCGGAGATGAAAAGTTACTTTACGCCCGAATCACAGTTCTGCGCTATGTCAACACTTGTTATGGTGTCAGACGCACTCGGCGATTCGGAAGAGGCGAATCAAACATTTGAGGCACTGTCAAAAATGATTGAAGATAACAAAGCGTACTATTTGACTTCCAATTTTAAGGCGTTTACTGCTCGCCGCAAGTTTGTCGATATAAAAATCGCCGAAGAATGGCTTGCCGGGCAAACCGTTACCGAGCCGACTTTATGTGGCATATACATCGCTTTTACCACGTGCAGAGCATATATATCTGTAGGAAAATATGACGCGGCCATTATTTTATTAAAGAAAATTTTGAAGTTATCAACCTCATTTGACCGACCGCTTGATATCATAGAAGCACACATTTTATCGGCGATTGCTCATTGGAAAAAAAAGCTCGCATATCAAAATGAGGCACTGAAACACTTGGAAACCGCTGTTTTTACGGCATTTCGCCACGGTTATGTGCAAATGTTTATAAATGACGGTGCTGTGCTTTCCGGAATGTTACACAAGTTGAAAAAACGTACAGAACACAAAAAAGAAGCCGATGCAAATGTCATCAACTTCATAAAAATGATTTATTTGAAAACTCGACCCTTATCCGCAGATACTAAGCTGCCGGAAGGCGAAAAAATCACCAAGTTGACCAACAGACAAAGAGAGGTAACGGCTTTACTTTGTCAAGGAAAAAGATACAAAGAGGTTGCAGAAAGTCTGGGTATAAAACAATCAACTGTTATCTCACACATCGAACTGATTTATAACAAGCTCAATGTGACTAATTTGCCGGATTGCGTTGCAAAAGTAAGCGCAATGAGATTGCTTGAGCCGGATAACGACGAAGATGCATAAATATGAGTCGAAATTTTCCCGAGAGTCCGACGCTCCTATTCAAAATGAATCTAAACTTTCACGCGCCTGTAAAAAAAACGCGAATACATCGCAACCGAAAATTGCATCAAAATCAATTGGTAGCTGAGCGGTTGCCGAAATTGATTTTGAAAACGAACGCAGGCGCGTGTGCATAACATTGCTTGCAAGTTTGAACTTTTCGTGAGATACTACATAACATGTAGGAATTTTAATTCAGGGATTTTAATTGTCGCGTCGTGAGCAGAAATCGGCGACAACAAGCCGTTTCAGGCAATGTCGCGAAATTTGTCGTAAACCGCAAAAAGCATACGAGAGGGAGTGTTATTTATGCGAATCAAGTTGCGAACAAAAATCATCGGGGGGCTGCTGTGCATCTTTCTGCTTTCCGTAGTAATAGCAACATTTTCTATTTTCAGCATCGTAAGAATCAACCGTTTGCAAGGCGAAATGAAAACTCTCACAGACTTGAACGATACAGTAAATGCTTTTGTTGAGGCACATCACGTTTGGCGTTACGCCATAACGCGAGCCGTTTTGTTTGACGAACCGTTCACTTTGGGGCTTGACCCCGACGGTTGCGGTTACGGCAGATGGGCGCAGGGTGTTGAGTCGCGTTTAATCGACGACCCGCAAATTCCGCGCCTTATTCAGGCAATCGACGCGCCGCACCGAACTTTGCACGTCGAAGGCGGGCGCGCCATTGCTCTTCGAGACGAAGGTCGAACGGACGAGGCTCTGGATTTGCTTTTTAACACAGTTCTGCCGGCAGGTCTTGAATCCACCGCCCGAATCACGGATTTGAGCAATCGCTACGAAGACCTCCGCGACATGAAAATTGCTGAACTCGAGAGTTTTGTAGCATTTTCTCTCGCGGTGATAGTTGCAATTTGTATTGTCAACAGTTTTGCATTTTTGCTGATGAGCGTTCTGATTACCGGCAGCATTTTAACACCCGTAAAACGCATTATGACAATGGTTTCCGACGTAACGCACGGAAATCTTTCCTTCAACAGGCTTAATGTTTCCCTTGCCGACGACGAAATCGGTCGACTTACAAATGACACATATGCTCTCGCCGACGTGGTGAAAAGTATAACCGACGATTTTGTCCGAGCGCACAAAGAGTACATTGTCCTCGGTAATATGCGGTATCAAATTGACGACACAAAGTACGAAAACGCCTACAAAGAAATGGTCGGGCATTTTAACACGCTTATCGGCAGCACAACCAACGACATTTTGGAGCTTGGCGACGTTATGACAGGGTTAAGCAGCGGTAATTTCGATGTGCAATTGGATGCGAGCGTATGGGTTGGTGATTGGAAAGTTATGCCCGAAGCCGCGCACAAACTTTCCGACAGCTTGAAGGCAGTTTCCGACGAAATAAGCGCAATGATTGACGCCGCCGCGAACAAAGGCGACTTAACTTTCAAAATTGACGAAAGCAAATACAGCGGCAACTGGCGCGACATAATGAAAGGGCTTAACGCTATATCAAAGTCTGTTGAAAATCCTGTTACTGTAATCGAAATGGCTTTGGTCGAGATGCAAAAAGGCAATTTCGACGTTGCTGCCATCGACAAAAAAATTGAGGCGGCGGGCTTTGACTCGAAAGCAACTTCGTATCGCGGCAGTTTCTTTAACATGATAACCTCCTTTGACAACACCTTTCTTGAGATTTCTGCATATCTCACAGAAATTTCGTCCACTCTTGCGGCGATTTCAAACGGTGACTTAACCAAAAAAATTACCCGCGAATACATGGGCGACTTTGCCTCAATCAAGACCTCGCTCAATAATATTACCTCGTCGCTTAACAAAACGATGTCGGAAATAAATTCCGCATCGCATCAAGTGCTTTCGGGGGCGAAGCAAATTTCATCAAGCGCGATGGATTTGGCAAACGGCGCGAGCCAACAGGCAAGCAGCATAGAAGAGCTTAATGCCAGCGTCGATTTAATAAACCAACAAACCAAGGCGAACGCGCAAAATGCCGGTGAAGCAAACGAACTTTCGAACGCTTCCACGTCGAACGCCCTCGAGGGTAACGAGGCAATGCAACAAACCCTTGCCGCTATGAACGAAATCAAAGATGCATCGAACAATATTTCAAAAATCATCCGCACAATTCAGGACATCGCTTTCCAAACGAATCTGCTTGCGCTTAACGCTGCTGTTGAAGCCGCGCGCGCCGGCGAACACGGCAAGGGCTTTGCGGTTGTAGCCGAAGAAGTACGCAACCTCGCTGCCCGCTCACAAACGGCAGCATCCGAAACTACAACTCTTATCGGAACATCGATTACAACCGTTGATTCCGGTGCCGAAATTGCGCGCTCCACCGCCGAAACCTTGGATACAATCGTCGAAAATGCAAACAAAGTATTAAGCGTTGTAAGCCAAATTTCCAACTCCTCGTTGGAGCAGGCGGAAGCGATTTCGCAAATTGTAATTGGTTTGCAACAAGTTTCGCAAGTCGTTCAATCCAACTCTGCCGTAAGCGAAGAAACCGCCGCCGCATCCCAAGAACTTACTTCGCAGGCGGAGATTTTGCAGCAACTTGTTTCGTTTTTTAAATTATAAAGACCTTGGGAAAACTTTTTTTCAAAAAAGTTTTCCCAAACCCTTTCAAAAAATTTAACAAAAAAATCGCGCTTTGCGCGATTTTTTAATAAAGTTTTGATGAAACTTTTTCAAAAGTTTCCTGGTTTGGGCAGAGCCCAAGGTCTTAAAAAGGAGAATAACAATGAAATCATTAGTCCTTGCAGAAAAGCCGTCGGTAGGGCGGGACATCGCGCGCGTGTTAGGTTGCAAAAACAGCGGCGGATATATGGAAGGTTCTAAGCATGTTGTAACATGGGCACTGGGACATCTTGTAACTCTTGCCGACCCGGAAGGGTACGACAAAAAGTTTAAAAGTTGGGACATGAATCATCTGCCGATTATGCCGGACAAATTGAAGCTCGTTGTTATCCCGCAAACCGGCAAGCAGTTTAAGCAAGTGCGTGAATTGCTGCTTCGCAAGGATATCGGCGAAATTATAATCGCAACGGACGC
Organism: Defluviitaleaceae bacterium; assembly: GCA_009781765.1. Classification (GTDB taxonomy): domain Bacteria; phylum Bacillota; class Clostridia; order Lachnospirales; family WQUN01; genus WQVC01. The sequence continues at coordinate 75,365 of WQVC01000002.1, forward strand.
CGGGCGCGAAGGCGAACTTGTCGCGCGATGGATTATTGAAATGGCAAAGTGCAAAAAGCCGGTCAAGCGGCTGTGGATTTCATCCGTGACGGATAAGGCGATTCGCGAGGGGTTTGCCGCGCTGAAAGACGGCCGCCTGTACGAGCCGCTTTGCGATTCCGCAAAAGCGCGGGCAGAGGCGGATTGGCTTGTGGGCATAAACGCGACGCGATGCTTAACCACGAAATTCAACAGCTCGCTTTCCTGCGGGCGTGTGCAAACGCCGACCCTCGCGATTATCGCCAAGCGCGAGGACGAAATTCGCGGTTTTGTGCCGAAACCGTTTTTTGGTTTGTCGGCAGATTTAGGCAGTTTCAAGGTTGCGTGGCATAAAAATAATTCGTCGCGATGCTTCGAGCGCGAGAAAATCGAAAAAATTTTGGCAGAATTACAGGGCAAAAAGGATGGCGTTGTCGCCGAAATTGAGAAGCGAATCAAGCAAAAAATGCCTCCGAAATTATACGATTTGACAGAACTTCAACGCGATGCGAGCAAAAAATTCGGATATTCACCTAAAGAAACTTTGGGTATCATGCAAAAACTGTACGAAGAACACAAGGTTTTAACTTATCCGCGAACCGATTCGCGCTATATTTCCGACGACATTCTGCCGACAATTCCCGAGAGGCTGAAAGCCTGCGGCGTGCCGCCGTACGGGAAAATTGCCGCGCAAATTTTACGTTCGCAAATTCGGCCGAACAAAAATTTCGTTGATAACTCAAAAGTCAGCGACCATCACGCGATTATTCCGACGGAAGCGTATGTAAATTTGGGGAATTTCAGCGACAAAGAGCGCAAAATTTACGACCTCGTTGTGACACGATTTTTTTGCGTATTTTTTCCGCCGTTCGAGTACGAGCAGGTTGCGGTTAAGGTGAAAATCGGCGACGAAACCTTTCGCGCAACCGGAAAAACCGTGCTTTCGCAGGGTTATCAGGCCGTGTACGCCGACGCGGATGACGATGATGATGAGGAAAAATCCCAAGCTCTGCCGTCGCTTAAACGCGGCGAAAAAATCCCGGTTCGCGGCATAAAAATTACCGAAGGCAAAACCGCGCCGCCCGCGCCGTTTACGGAGGCAACGCTGCTTTCCGCCATGGAAAACCCCGCAAAATACATCGAATCCAACAACAAGGCAATCGCCGATACGCTGTCAAACACCGGCGGCCTCGGAACCGTCGCCACCCGCGCCGACATAATCGAAAAGTTGTACGCTTCGTTCTATATTGAGAAAAAAGGCAAGGACATTTTCACAACGTCAAAGGCGCGGCAGCTTTTGAAAATCGTGCCGAAAGATTTAAAATCCCCCGAGCTTACCGGCGCGTGGGAGCAAAAATTGGCAACAATCGCGGCCGGCAAGCTGAAAAAAGACGTTTTTTTGCAGGAAATCCGCAAATATACTCGCGAAACAATTTTGGAAATCAAAAATTCCGATGCGACGTTCAAGCACGACAATTTGTCCACGACAAAATGCCCTGAATGCGGGCTGTTTATGCTTGCGGTGAGCGGCAAAAAGGGCGAAATGCTCGTCTGCCAAGACCGCGAATGCAACTCGCGCATAAATCTTTCGCAGGAAATCCGTTCACAATGCCCGAACTGTCGAAAATATATGAAAATCGTCGGGGCAGGGGAGAAGCGACAAGTTGTTTGCGCCTGCGGTCACAAAGAAAAATACGAAAATTTCGAAAAACGCAAAAAAGAAGAGCGCAATCAAATGTCCAAACGCGAAGTTGAGGCATATTTGAGCGATTCCAAAAAGAAAAAGGCTGACCCTAAGGACAGCCCGTTTGCCGGATTAAAGCTCTGATTTATTATAAATATTAGGGGGCTTTGCCCCCTAACCCCCACGAACTTTTTGAAAAAAGTTCGATAAAAACACAAAAATCGCGCGAACGCGCGATTTTTAATAAAGTTTTTGCCCCGCTTTTTTTAAAAAGCGGGTGGGGGTTCGGGGGCAACGTCCCCGAGGTCCTGAATATTTATCATCGCCGCCGCTCCCGGCGGCGGAATCAGCACAATGCGATTTTGCGCACGATATACGTCCCGTGCGATATGTGTTCGGCTTATTTCTTCGCCGTCGGCGTTGTAAACAATTCGAGTTGTGTATGCAACCGCACCGTTTGCTCCGCGAAAATAGATTTGTCCTTCGTATTGCCAATTCGCGGATTCGCGATAAATTGTTTGAAAAGGAACGGCAGATGAACGCGACTCAATTCGCGTTACATAATCATTTGTGCGCGTACCGATAAGCCTGGTAGTCATGTTGCGTTCGTCAAATTCGATTTCAATTCGTATCGGGTAGTCCGTGTTATTTCTGAAACGCAAATCCAACACACCGTAATAAATTGCGGCGTCATGCCCGAGAGGAAGATACGCAATCGGAAGAGAGTGCGCGCGGCGGGCAAGCACTTCGATGTGCGCATGAAGCAAATTGTCATACAGCGACGACGACACTTGGCAAATTCCGCCGCCAATCATATCGACCAATTGTCCGTCGCGGAAGCCTCCCGCCGGTCGGAAGCCGATTGCCGCCGTGCGGCGCGGCACGGTTTGATTAAATGAAAAAATATCGCCGGGATAAAGAATCATTCCGTCGATAAAGGACGCAGCAAGTGTTACGTTGTGAAATCTTGCCGCAGTACCCGACACATTGGTCGTTCTTACGGCAAGTTCGTCGCGAAAAAGCCGTTCGCGCAAATATTCCGCAGTGACATCCGGCTCAGTGAATATCAGCGGAATTACAATTTGCTCGCCGGGTTCCGAATTTGAAAGCAGGGTCATAGCCGACGCCAAATCAAACCCGACGCCAAGGACATCTTCCTCTGTAACGAACGTTTCCGGGTCAAAAAATGCAGACACCGGCTCGGTTCGAATGTTGTAATAAATCGCGTCCAAGTTAATCGCGACAGGTTCTGTGCGAGGGGGGGTGTAGTACGCGACTAAGTGTGCGTTTTCTTCCAACGCCGACCGGAATGTTTCCGCCACCAAAGAAAAAACAGAATCTTCGCTTGCCGGCTCGAAGCCCGAACACCGGATTATCGTGAGGCTGTATTCGTCGAGGCTGTAGGACGTATTTTCCACAAGTGCGGAGTTAAAATTTTGTGTATGTATTGCGACTTCGTTGCGAATAAAATTTTCGTCAAGTACCGGGGTGACGATTATATTTGTCGGCGTCATCAGAGATGTTGCATATATGCCGGCCCGCTCGAAAAACGAACCGTATCTGCCGTGCCGAAATGCCGCCAAAACAGCCTCTTCCGCACACAGTGACAAGCCCGCATCGTTGCCGGAAAGGGAAAATCCGCTGCCGTCGGGAAAATTAACCGTTACCGAAACAGTTTCCGCATTATTTTCAAACCCCATGCGAGTAAGCCGTTCGACGGCCTCTTCAGGTGTCATTCCGGAGAGGTTTACGCTTTGCACCGAAACGTTCGGAAAAATCACGTCGCCGGCAGAAATGAAAAGCCCCGACAAAATCGCCGCAGCCGCAACAATTAAGATTCCGAAAGTTACCCCCGTGAACATGAAAACCTTTTTCAATATCTCCACCCCATTCAGTGCGCAAGCCTTGAAGCCGACGCGATTCTGAAACCCGCCTTGAATTTGAAGACAGGTTATAAAAAAAACTGTTACACAAGTAACAGCCTTTTTTTGTAGCGACCCAGAAGGGACTCGAACCCTCGACCTCCGGCGTGACAGGCCGGCGCTCTAACCAACTGAGCTACTGGGCCGTGTTTCGCTTGCTTTCGCCCGCGAGGGGTATATTACACCTTGCCGACGTGGTTTGTCAAGAAAAATTTTCAAAATATACAAAAACCTTCGAACCCGCTTGTTAAGACGGTTTTACATTACAACCGGCGCGGAAATTCCCAAAAGCCCGAGTCCGGTTTTAATTACTTGGCGAACGCCGGCGGTGAGAGCAAGGCGAGCGCGGCGCGTGGGTTCGTCGTCAACGAGGATTTGATGCTTGGTGTAGAACGTATTGTATGCTTGCGCCAACGCAACAACGTGACGGGCTATAATGAAGGGTTCGTATTTTTCGGCGCAATCAAGGACTTTTGCGGGGAAGTCGTGCAAAATTCGCAGTACGTCAAATGCTTCGTCGTCGGCGAGGAGCGACGAGTCGAATGTTGCGCCGGAAATAAGCGCGAGTCCCAATGCGGCAAAATCCATGTTGCTGTCGTCGGAAAGGGATTTGCGCAACACACTGCACGCACGTGCGTGAGTATATTGTACATACGGGCCGGTTTCGCCCTCGAAATTAAGCATTCTGTCCCAGTCGAAAACGGTGTCTTTGATGCGCGAATTGTACAGCTTGCCGAACTTTAACGCCCCGACGCCGATTTGCTCGGCAACGCGCTCCTTGTTTTCAAGCGCGGGGTTTTTCTCGTTGATAATTGCCAAAGTTTTCGCGGCGGCTTCGTTGAGCAAATCTTCAACTTTGATTACATCGCCGCGGCGTGTTGACATTTTTCCGCTCTCGAAAAGATACATCCCGTAGGGGATATGCTCAATATTTTTCGCCCACGGATAGCCCATAAGCTCAACAACCTTCATCCACTGGGCAAAATGCAGGCTCTGCTCGTTGCCCGTGACGTACAGACATTTATTGAACTCATACGTTTCATAGCGATAAATTGCGGCGGCGATGTCGCGGGTTGTATAAAGCGTGCCGCCGTCGGAACGCAAAATCAGGCTTGGCGGCATATTCCACTCTTCGAGGTCAACGATTTTCGCGCCTTCGCTTTCTTTGAGAAGCCCTTTTTTCTCAAGCATTTCCGCCACGGCTTCCATTTGCCCGTTATAAAAACTTTCGCCGCGAATCGAATCAAATACGATGTCCAAGCGGTCGTAGATGCGATTAAATTCCTTCATGCTTAATTCGCAGAACCATTGCCAAATTTCCAAACTTTCTTTGTCGCCGTCCTGCATTTTTACAACCCATGCGCGAGCTTCGTCGTTGAGCGACGCATCTTTGTCGGCTTCTTCGTGGAATTTTACATACAATTTAACAAGCCCGGCGATTTCCGTTTGTTCGATTTCCTCGCGGCTGCCCCATTTTTTGTACGCAGTAATCAGCTTGCCGAACTGCGTTCCCCAGTCGCCGAGGTGATTTATGCTCGTGACATCGTAGCCCAAAAAGCGATACACGTTATCAATGACTTTGCCGATAATCGTTGTTCCCAAATGCCCAACATGAAAATGTTTTGCGATATTCGGCGACGAATATTCGACGATTACAGCCTGTCCGAGTCCTTCGCCGTCTGCGCCGTAGCCTTCGCCGGCTTCAAGGACGTCGAACAAAACATTTCCGGCAAACGCCGTGCGATTCAAGAAAAAGTTTACATATGCGCCCGTAGAAACCGCCTGCGCAAGCCAACCCGGACGCTCCGACTCAATTTTTTCGGCAAGTTCCGCCGAAATTGCCGTCGGAGATTTTTTCATTTCTTTGGCAAGCCCGAAGCACGGAAACGCAAAGTGCCCCAGTTTTGAATCCGGCGGCGTTTCAATTGCAATTTCAAGCTCGTTTTGAGCCAAGCCCGTATGTTTTGCCAAAACTTCCGCTAAAGATTTGGTAAAATTCAGCGACACGCGCATTTCAAAGTCGTACATTTCGCATTCTCCTTTAAAAATACATATTCACCAGTGATGTAATCTCTCCGAAATTATTATACACGTATCTCAATAATAGGAAATAGCCAATTACAACGCAAGCGATATTTACAATTTTAATATACCGTTTTTGCCCGCTTTCGTCCAAAATTTCAATCACCACGAACTGAAGCGCGGCTATGAAAATAAGTTCGCCCATAAGAACCATAAATTCGCGCACGGTTATTTTCCTCCTTTATATCGGGGCTTCGCCCCCAAGCCCCCACGAACTTTTTGAAAAAAATCTCGACAAAAATTTTATAAAAATCGCGCGTTCATTCCCTACCGCACCGCGAATTAAAAGCGAAAAGCGTCTTGTACATCATTATTAAAAAAACGCGACAAAAATTCCGGCATGGTGTATAATTTGAAAAAATAATTTCCGGAGGATGCGAAATGCTTAGAAAAATTATTGTCGTATGTACGGTAGTTTTGAGTTTATTTGTTTTTGCGGCGTGTTCTTGTGACAGCGGCTACGAAAACGGCTATGTTGCAAATGAAGACGAACCTCGGTCGTATGAACTTCCCGGCCCGTCGCCGCGCCCCACGCCCGACGCTACGCCCGAACCGACCCCTTGCCCCACAACAATTTTCACCCCGAGTGAGGGAAGTACATCATTGCGTGTTGAAACAATCGGCAGCGTGCAGTGGGACGGCGCGCAAATTCCCATTGAGCAAATCGGGATGCAGCCGGACGGCATTTACGAAATTACGTTCGACATATTCACGCCCCTTACGGAGGGCGATGTTGATGTCGGGATTCTTGTGCAAACAAGCGGGCCGCTTTGGCGTCATGTAGTTCCTACGCGAATATTTACGGCCGACGACGAAATGGAATGGCACACATACAGCGGCATTTTGGATTTGAGCGGCGTTACGACTCTGCCCGCGAATCTGCAAATTGTAAAAAATACGTCGGGGCCTAACCCCAACGCAAACGCGCTTTTTTACATTGATAATTTCATCGTAACCCGCGAAGGCGGCGAGCAGATTGCCATGTTCAACTTCGAGGACGGTTCTGTCGGGGCTTGGACGGATTCCGGGCAAGCGATTATTATGACGAGCGTTGCATCTCCGGATGTTCAGCGTATGCCTGTTCCCGAGTGGGATATGGCGTTGCCGTCGCTTGCCGAGCGTTGGCAGGATTATTTCATTTTGGGCAATATAATTGAGCCGCATCAGCTTCGCGACAATACGCGCGGCGTAATCGAAATGTTTTTGCATCAGTATCATGCGGTTACGGCGGAAAACGCGATGAAGGTTGACGCGATTTCCGGCGGCGGAAATCAGCGCACCCGCCCGGCGAACTTAAACTTGGTTCACGCGCGGACGATTGTTGATTTTGCGCAGCAGAATGATTTATACATGGTTGGGCATACGCTTGTATGGCATTCGCAGTCTGCGCCGTGGTTGTATCTTCATCCGGAAACCCGCGATTATCTTACTCGCGAGGAAGCCAAAGAGAATATGCGTTGGTTTATTGAGCAATACGCTGGATATTTCGGCGACCGTATCGACGCATGGGACGTAACTAACGAGGTGTTTACGAACGGCGGCGGCGCGAATCGTCCCCAAGACAGCCCCGAAGGCAGCCCTGTTTACGATGTGGGTACGTGGCAACGCGCTTTGCGGAACTATGTGCCGTGGTATCATGCATTCGCAAACGGCGCGGATTTCGAAGCCGGCGAACGCGCATATGACTACATTTATTATGCGTTTGTTTTCGCCCGCACTTATGCTCCGAACGCGCTGCTTATTTATAACGATTTCAACGAGGAATCTCCCCATAAGCGCAACGCAATGGCAAATATGACCGAAGAATTAAACGAGCGTTGGCATAACGACAGCGTAAACAATCCGGCGTACGGCAATCCGAATCATCGCGATTACGGGCGGCTTCTTATTGAAGTAATCGGAATGCAGGGGCATTATAATTCCGGCACGAACATGGAACATATTCGCCTTGCAATCGAACGCTTCATTGAAACCGGTGCGCGTGTTCATGTTACCGAGCTTGATATTCACTTCGGCGGACGTATGGAAGCCGACTTTGTAATGGGCGCACGCAACGAAGAACGTCAAGCTGAAATGTTTGCGCAACTTTTCCAATGGTATCGCGAATTTTCCGACTATATCGACCGCGTAACAATTTGGGGGCGTGAAGACGCATCAAGTTGGCGCGGCGACCGCGGCGCGACTCATTTTGACAGGTTTTACCGTGCGAAACCCGCTTTCTGGGCAATATACGACCCCGACGGTTGGCGCGACAGAATAGAGTAAAAGGAGGGTTTCCTTACAATGACACGCTCGATTGCAGGATATAACGCGGAAGCAAAAAAAGGCCGCGAAGCTGCCATGAAATACTGCCAATTGTGGCAGTTTGAACTTACAAAAATAGGAACAGCTCTCGCCGCCGACTATATGGCAAAAAAAATTACCCAAGCCGTTTATAACATTAAGCGCGAAGAGCTGAACAGGCAAACCGAGGCTTTGAACAAGTGCATAAGCACGATGAATGCAGCTTTGAAAAAGTAATCTCCGAGGCTTCGCTTCAAAAGCGGGGCAAAAACAATCAAAAACCGCGCATTTGCGCGGTTTTTTGTTTTTTAAGGGGTGCTTGTTTCACAAAACATTTTGCGGCGCATATGATATAGTGAATCAAATTAAGAAGCGTCCCGTCGGCTATGCATCGTCGCGAACGCACTTGAGAAGCCCGCTCAGGCTTCGTCGGAAAACGCGCAGAAACCCGCGTTTCCCGCCTCGCCCTCTCGGTTCTCAACGGCGTTCGCTATCGTAAGCGGTTCGCTCGTTGTCGTTTTCGGGAAAAACACCCGAAAACAACCGGTCGCTCACCACAATGCACTTGACGCCGACGGGACGCAAATCAAATTGATTCACTATA
>WQVC01000003.1 GCA_009781765.1 Defluviitaleaceae bacterium
AAAAGGGAAAATTTTCACACCAGGGCGCAAAAGCAGGTTAAGGGGAGGGAAAAAAAAAATTATTTTTTAAAAATCGAAAAAATTAAAAAAAAATTTTAAAAAAAAATAAAAAAAAAAAAAAAAAACAACACTCAGTACATCGAACATACTTGAGAACCGTAAAGGCGAGGCGGAAGCGCGGGCGCACTTCGCCCGCACCCTTCTGCGCGTTTTCCGACGACGCCCGGACGGGCAGTGCGTTCGCTATCGTAAGCGGTTCGCTCGTGCGAACGGCGTTGAGAAGCCCGCTCAGGCTTCGCCGGAAAACGCGCTGAAGCCCGCGTTTCCCGCCTCGCCTTTACGGTTCTCAATGCCGTTCGCAATTGTTGTCGTTTTCGGGAAAAACACCCGAAAACAACCGGTCGCTCACCATAATGCACTTAACGCCGACGGGACGCAAATCAAATTGATTCACTATAATTTGCCGCATGTTCCCTCGAATCCGGAGCAACTTCACGTGAAATAAAAAAGTGCGCCAAGCGCACTTTGAACACCAATAGCAGCAGTGAGCGAAGCGAGCGTTTCCGCTGCGCCGGGGACACATGTGATTTGCCACACATTCCCCCGAAGCCGGAGCAGTTTAGTTTCACTATATTACTGCCTGTCAATCAAATTCAATATTAACTTAACCTCGCCCTGCCCCAATCCGAGTTCCTTAGCGATTTCGGCAATGACCTTTCCGTCCTCGCGCATTTCCCAAATTTTTTTGTGCTTGGGGCTTGTGAAGGTCGGGGGCTTTTTGGGTTCGGGCGGAAGAGGCGGCTCTTCAATCTGCATGGGCAGCACGGGCGGCGCGGGTTCAATCGACGGCAGCGCAGCAATCTGTTCAACCGGCGACGCGCTCGCAGGCACGGCTTGCGGTTTTGCCTCCGGCGCAACCCGTTTAGATTCGTAAGTTTCAATATATTTCGCCAATTTTTCGGCAACAACAGTTCCGTCGGAAATTTCGGAGATTTCCTTTTGCTTTTCATCCGCCAAGCTGTACAAAAAAAGCATCGCTTTGTGTTTTTCGTCGGCGTCCGCCAAAACAAGCGCGCCCAATTTATTGATTTCATCAAGCGCGGAATTAAGGGCGGCGTCAAGCTCGGCAATTGCAATTTTCCCCCCGTTTTTTCGCTCGCGACGGCGCACAATAATCAAGGCGGTAAGCGAAAAAATCGTTACCACCGTGAAGCAAATTATAAGCGCGACAAGAACAACCGTAACAACCAAGCAAATACCTCCGAAAAAGGGGCTTTCGCCCCTATCGTTAATCAAAGCCTGTTTAATATCTCTGCGTCGGCGAGGAGCAAAAAATTTTCTCGAAAATCCACCGAAAACTGCTATATTAAACAGGCTCTCAAAAATCTAAATTGTAATGTCGTACATACTTTCACTTTTGAAAAGTTTTGACTGCTTTGACTTGGGCTGTTCGGTTTTTTTCTCGGGCTTGCGACCGGAGCCGCTGTAACCGCCGTGACCTTTCCCGTCGGGGTTGACGTCGGCTTTATCGGCCTGCGCGGCCTGAACAACCTGTTGTTCCTGTTGACGCGCTTGCTTTTCAAGCCGCTCGGCAAACAACTGACCGGCAAGCTCGGGACGACCTTGCGTACCCTGCAAGCCCGCACGCTGAGAATCGGCATGTTGTATGGTCAACGCTAAATCGACGGGACGTAACATTGGAAGCCCTCCTTAATGCATTAACTTTTGGGGCTTCGCCCCAAACCCCACCCGCTTTTTGAAAAAAGCGGGGCAAAAACTTTCATAAAATCGCGCATTCGCGCGATTTTTGAGTTTTTTGTCGAACTTTTTTCCAAAAAAGTTCGCAGGGGTTCGGGGACGGAGTCCCCGAGGTTTTATATATTCGGTCCGATTGCGATTTTTTCTCCGTTGTTGCGCAACCTGCAATTTGAAAGTTCGTCGCGAATGGTCATTTGCGCGTTGCCGATTTTGATGCTTACACCAGGACGAATCACGTTTTTCACGCTAACCGTTCCAACGTTTACGGCGAGGTTGCGGTTCACATTGTCAACCTCTTCCTGCATTTTGGTCATTTTGTCGCGCAAAACCATTTTCATGTTAATCATTTTGGCCAAAAGAGCCTTTTTATCAGGCGGAAGTTGGTCGCGCTTGCGCATAACGTTCAGCGTTTCAACGCCCTTATCGCACTTTTCGTACTCTTCTTTGAGCTTGTTAAACTCGGTGATGAGTTCTTTTTGTTTGTTGACTTCCTTGGGCGAGCCGCCCACTTCAATCTCCGTGTGCGTACCCATGGGCGAACCGACTGTTGTTGCAACAAGTTTTTCGCCGGCAAGCATGTTTCCGCCTACAAGAAGCCCGTTTTTGCCGACAAGCATGGCACTTCCGTCGCATTTAACATTGCTTTTGCGAATCGAATCCGAAATAACGCTTCCGCCGGCAGTTACGACCTTGCAGCTTTCGATAAATTTTGCGGTAACGTCGCCGGCAGCGGAAATTTCGCCTTTATCCGCGCCTTGGATTCCGCCGCCGAGAACAATGCTGCCCTCTGTCGAAATCAATTTTACCGCCTCGCACGCACCGTAAATTTCAATATTTCCGACGGCTTTTACGGTAAAGCCGGAAATAACATTGCCGCGAATCGTAACCTGACCGTTAAAATCAATATTGCCCGTGGAGTTATCAACGTTGCCGGGGATTTCCAAATGGGGCGAAACGCTTACCTTGCCCTCTTTGAGAACAAGTTGCCCGCTTACGTCGGCAAGAAGATGCTGTCCGTCGGGAGAAAGCACCGTGCCTTTGCCGCGCGGAATAATTTGTGCGGGCTTGGGCTTCGGCGCGGGAGTAACGTTTCCGTAAATATCAACGCCGTCGTGCCCTTGTTTGGCGGGAACGCTTGTAACAAGAACATCACCGCGATTGCACAGCTTAAACATATCAAGCTGTTTGAAGTTGACCGTACCGTCTTCCATGATTTTCGGCTTGGGCTTGATGTTGCGCTTATCGAAATGGAACTGCAAAAAGCCGTCGGTTCCGTTGAGGGGTTCGCGACCTTCCGCAATTAAAATTCGCCTGCCGTAGCGTTTGTTTGCAAGGGCTGATTGAATCAGCTTAGAATCCGGAACAACCCGTTTTTCCTGCAATAAAGAAATGACCTCATTCGGCGTTAAAAGTTTCCCGTTGTTAATAGGCTCTTGGAAAATGATATGAGCCTGCATACGGTCTTCGGAAACTTCAACTGATGCGGACTCGGCTACCTGCATAATTGACGTGCTTTCTGAAATTTTTATTTCAACAGTTCCGTCCTGCTTAAGTGCTTCACCGATACCAATGTAATCAACGCCTTTTATGCCGTACGAATCAATTACATCAATAACTTCCTGACGTGTTGCGCGTTCCTCCCCCTCGACATCGCGCAAAGTCAACCAAATGCCGTCCTCTTTAACTTTAATGTCAAAAGTATTTCTCTCCACCGTCATAAATATCCCTTCTCCTCTCTTTTACAATAACCCTACGCGAAAAGCAGGTTTTTATATCGACCCAGTTTGCCCTGCAAACGGGAAATTGCTCGAGTGTGAACTTGCGAAACCCTTGATTCCGACACTTTCATAATGCTGCTAATTTCTCTCAAAGTCAAGTCTTCGAAATAATACAGCGTAACAATCAATTTTTCTTTTTCCGATAACTCCGAAATTGCCTCGGCGAGTAATTTTTTTGCTTCCTTTCGCTCGGCAATTTCTTCGGGAGAATCCATACGATTTGCAATAAGCGGCGCAACGGATACTTCGTAACTTTGCTCCATAAAATCGTCCAAACTTACAAGCGAAAGTACCGACGATTTTTTTATCAGCTCACGTGTTTCTTCTGCGGTTAAGTTTAATTTTTCGGCAAGTTCCTCATCTGTGGGAGGACGCCCCAATATATCTTCAAGTTCGTACGCAACTTTTTCCATTTGCTTATTTTTTTGCCTTAACGTGCGGGGAACCCAATCCATTTTGCGAATATGGTCAATTATTGTGCCGCGAATCCTCAGCGACGCATATGTTTCAAATTTCGCACCCTTGGCGTTATCAAATTTTTCAATCGCGTCAAGCAGACCGAAAATTCCGTAACCCACCAAGTCGTCAAGCTCGACATGCTGGCCGACGTGAATCAACAGCCTCCCCGCAACATATTTGACCAAGGGCGCGTAGTACAAAATCAGCTTTTCTTTCAGGGCGGGATTTTTGCTTTCAACATACGCCTGCCACAATTTTTCCAAGTTTGCCGGGGTCATAACGCCTCATCGGGAACATGTAGCGCAAACTCGTCGTCAAACTCGCCCGCAAGCGGGTCGACCGGGTCGATAAAGCCTGCGGCACCTACAATTTCAAGCGGTTCTTCGGTCATAACGTCAAGCGTCCCGAGTTCTTGGTTTTCAAGGCTCGCAACAAATGCCTGATATTCTTCGTCCTCCGCAAAATTGTAGGTGTTTTCGAGGGGTACAAAAACATTTGTAAGAAGATAGCTTCGAACAAAATGCCCCACAAAATAAAACACGACAATCGTAATGCTCACCCAGAACGTCATCGTGAAAAGATGCCGCGGCATGTCGAAAAATATAGTCCAAACGAACGCGCCGGCAATCACCACTCCTGCCAAAACACTAATCAACAAATGAATCCTGTTAAGTTGATATGACATGAATAACACCGCCTTCTTGATTTTTGAAGCGTATTAAATTTCCCTGAAACCTTGCCCGATTGCTTTTATTAAAAATTTTCCGCCGTCCGCATAAAGCTCTACCGTGCGCCCGAAGCTCGCGCCGGTTTCGGAACTTATAAGCGGTATGCCGAGCTTCGCAAGCGCGAGTTTTGTGGCGTCAACATTTCTGTCGCCCACTCGCAAATTTTCATTTGTGGCGTTAAAAGCAAACATTTGCGCGCCGCCCGCAATTTTCGCCTTCATAAATGTTTTTTTCGCGCCTAACTTTTCCATTTCCGAAATTAAAGTTACAACTGCGGTGTCCGCAAATTTTGCCTTGTTAGAATTGTTTTGAATCGCCGTTGAATCCGGAAGCATTATATGTGCAAGCCCCGCAACCTTTGAATGGGCGTCGTACAGGGCAATTCCGACGCACGAACCGAGCCCGAGCGTCGTTAAAATACCGGGGGCTTTCGTGGCTTTTAAATCAGCCATGCCCACCACAATCATGTCCCTCGCCATTATTCCACCCCTAAGGCACGCACTATCCTGTAAAATGAATGCAAATTCGGCACCATAACAAAGCATCCGGTAGACTCAACATTTTCAACTGCAATTTGCGATTCGATAAAAAGCATTTTGTCTGCCATTCGCCCGAACTCGCTTGCCGGCACAGACAGTATAGCATTTGCCATATCCACACACATATAGGGAATAGATGGCTTTATTTGCGAATTTGTAAGCCCGGATATTGATGTCAGGTACGAGCTTATCATAATATTTCCGACTTCCTCAACCACAGAACGTTCCATTTCCCCAAAAGTGTGCATATCTTCCCCGAGGGCGGGCGGAGGCGTACCGATTACAAGCTCAACCAGATTATGTGCGGCTTCCACGCTCATAATCTGCATCATCATGCCTTGGATATTTCCCGAAAGCGACACCAAAATACCGAGCACCACGGTCTCCGGGCCGCCCACAAAGTTTGCAACATTATGAAAATCCAACCACGATACGCGCGGAACAGGCATGGTTACTTTTTTATTTACCATTTTCGAAAGCGCGGTGGCGGCATACGCCGTCCCCATGCTTCCGATTTCTTTCAATATGTCCAAATGCATATCGGTGAATAAATCTTCCGCTTTCTTAGCCATAAAAAACACTCTCCTACCGCGGACGCGCCTTTTTCAGTTCTTCGCGCTGCACTTTGTACATATATCGAATAATCTGCTCTTGGTCTGTTTCCGGCATCATCGCGAATCGAACGCCGTACTGGTATGCAAACTTCGACCCTTCAGGCATTTCGGTTTTCGAGCGCACGTCGCCGAAGGCAACAACAAATTCTTCCCCGAGCTGAATCGATACGTTTAATAAATATCCTGATTGCATACTTTTGTCGGTAAAAATTTTCGCGCCGCCCGCGCTGAGGTCGGAAATCATGCCGACTTCGCGCTCGGCCTGCTGACCGCTTGAGTAAATTACCGTAAACGTAATGGGTATCGCACAATTAAATCGGAATGCGGAACGTTGCTGTATTTTTTCGCCGTCGCTGTCGATTCGAAGCCTTACAACGTCGAAACCGTCCACATCCGTTTTTGCCAAAAACGTCGCATTAAAAACATAAATGGCGTTGTCGGTTAAAAGTCGAAGCGTAAGCGGCCCCGCATTCTGCAAATCAACAACCTTGTGCTGGCTGACCGGCGCGTGAACCAAAATTTCGCGTGAATCCGGTATAAGCAACTCGATTTTACACACAAACCCCCCGTTCGGACCGTCATCCGGTCGCTGAATTTGTACCCGCGCCCCTGATTTTAAATTGTTTACAAACATACTCTAACTCCCCTACCCTCTTCAAATTACGAACCGAATCGCCCTATCAGCTTCATCACAAAATTGTGAATGCTGCTCTTCCTTCCCGTGTCAACGTCCAAAAGGTCTGCACAAATTTTGCTGTATCTGGTCACGCTTTCCGCAAAGGGATACTGAATCGAAACCGGCTTTTGCTTGCGAACAGCCCGCACCAAGTACGAATCAAACGGAATTGAACCGAGAAACCGTAATTTAATTCCCAAAAAACGCGCCGACACACCGTTTAATTTTTCAAAAACTTCATTCGCTTCCGTATCGTTTACGACGCAGTTGACAATAAGTTTTAACGATTCAACGTCCGGCATGGACGTTTTTACCGATTTAATAAGAGTGTACGCATCGGCGATTGCAGTCGGGTCCGGCGTTGTAACAACGATTGTATCCGACGACGCGCGTATAAAATTTACAACGGCGTTCGAAATTCCCGCCCGCGTGTCTATTATAATGAAGTCCGCCAAGGCGTCCAATTGTATGAAACTGTCGGTGAGGCGCATGATTTGGCTGTCGGTAAGCTCTGTAAGTGCCGCCATTCCGGAACCGCCCGACAAAAACATGCATCCCATAGGCCCGATTGTAAGCGCGGATTCTATATCAACCGTACCGTTCAAAACATCCGCGATGGTGTATCCCGGCGCGACCCCAAGCAAAATTTCCACATTTGCAAGCCCGAAGTCGGCGTCTATTATAACAACGCGCTTGCCGAGCTTGCGCATTTGAATAGCTAAATTTACAGAAAAGTTCGACTTCCCTACCCCGCCCTTGCCGCTCGCAATAGAAATAATTCGCGCGTTCATAATTGACGAAACGGGTTCGGGGACGTGACCGGATTGCGCCATAAGCTCCCGAAGGCGTTGCGCTTGGTCTGTCACTATCATGGTTGACCTCCGCCTTCCGCATACGGGTGAACTTCACCCTCCGCCAGACCGAGAAGCGACTTGGCAATTTTGTCCGGCTTAACCGATTCAAGGTCATCCGGCACGTTTTGTCCAAAGGTTACATACGCGGCCTTTTTCCCCGCAAGGCAACATACATTCATCAGAACGCCCAAGGCTTCAGCCTCGTCGAGTTTTGTGAAAATCAAGTCAAAATCGGAAACCCCGTCAAAAACGCTTACGATTTTACATAAATCCCTGTAGCGCGTTGTTACGCTGAGAACCAAATATCGTCTGCTGTCCGGCACTGCGTCGAGAAGCTGTTTAAGCTCACCTATGCTTTCGGTGCTTTTATGACTTCGACCCGCCGTGTCTATTAAAACTATATCATTTTTTTTGCGAAGTGTGCGCAAATGTTCCTGCATCTCGTCGGGCTTATATACAACGCGAATGTCAAGCCCCAAAATGTCCGCGTAAGTTTTAAGCTGCTCAACAGCGGCTATACGATACGTGTCTGCTGTTATCAACCCTACGCGAAGCCCGTGTTTCAGCGTCAAAATTGACGAAAGTTTTGCAATTGTCGTTGTTTTGCCAACACCGGTCGGCCCCATGAAAACAACTGCTTGCGCGTCGGATTTCCCGGACTTTTCCGTATTGATAAGAGTCGGATTTTTTAAAATATCAACGAGGCTTCCGTAAACTGATTTTATTAAAATTCGCACGTCCGCCCGGTCTGATTCGTCCACATCTTCCAGTTCACGCAAGAGGTGTTGCGCAACCTCCGGTAAAACCTCTTGCTCAAGCATGGTGTCGTAAAAAAGCTGCACCATGCTGTGGTTGTATTTTTTTCCTTCGGGTGTCGGCACATGGGATTCAACCTTGGTTTTCGCCCGTTTTGTTGCTTCCTCAATTTCAATTTGATTTGCCGCCTTGCGCGCCTCCTGCAAAAGAATCGACATGGATTCCCCTATCGCGTCAGACTCCGGAACTTCCGGCTTGCTTTCGGCAACTTCGGCGGAAGGCTTCTTACGTTTGCGCTTGCGCCCGGATTTGCCGGACTCGGCAACATCAGGCGGAGCAACAACATTTTCCTCCGGCTGATTGTTCATAAACTTCATCAACTCTGCGTCGTCTTCGCAAGCAGCAGTTATGACTACGCTCGATTGCCTGAAAAATCCGAAAAATCCGCCGGCAGGTTTCTGCTTCACGCTTATAATCGTCGCGCCTTCACCCATCTCCTCCATTATGACGGGCATGAGCGCAGCTTCGGATTTCCCTTCATATCGCTTTACTTTCATGTCACACTCACCATTCCAACAGACTGAACTTCCGCAGTTTGGTCAATTTCACCGTAGCTCAAAACAACCAAGTCAGGCGCGATTTCATCAACAAGCTGCTTGAAATACATGCGCACAAACGGTGAAGTCAGAATAATCGGCATAACGCCGAGGGACGTCAACTTGCTTACCTCTTTTTTCAGCGAATCGAAAACTTTTTGGCTCAACGCCGGGTCGATATTTACAAACGAACCGATTTCGGTTTTTTGAATATTTCCGGTCAACGTTTGTTCGAGAGCCGGGTCGAGGGTGATTACCGTGTTTACGCCCTGACCGAAGAATTTCTTCGAAATGGCGCGACGAAGCGCGGCACGGACATATTCCGTCAACATATCGGTATCGCGGGTAATCGGGGCGTAATCCGCAAGCGTTTCCAAAATTGTTACAAGGTCGCGGATAGACACGCTCTCTTTAAGAAGTTTTGCCAAAACTTTCTGCACTTCACCCACGCTCATGTATTTCGGTATCAGCTCGTCAACAAGCACAGTATGGGTTTCTTTGACGTGGTTAATAAGTTTTTGCACGTCTTGGCGGGAGAGCAACTCATGCAGATGCTGGCGCACAATTTCCGTGAGGTGCGTCGCGATAATCGCGGGCGGGTCTACAACAGTATAACCCAAAGCCTCGGCGCGTTCGCGCTGCGATTCCGAAATCCACATTGCGGGCAGACCTGCAAAGGGTTCGACAGTTTCGATTCCGTCGATTTCCTCTTCAACATAGCCGCTGTTCATCGCCATGTAGTGGTCGAACATTATTTCGCCGCCGGCGACCTCAACGCCTTTTATAAAAATCGTGTACTGGTTCGGCGACAATTTAATATTGTCCTGCAAGCGAATTTGCGGAATAATCGCGCCCAATTCAAGCGCGATATTTCGCCGAATCATAACAACGCGCTCAAGGAGGTCGCCGCCCTGGTCGGCGGCAACAAGCGGAATAAGCCCGTAGCCGAAGCACAGGCGAATCATGTCAACGTCGGTGAGGGGCAACATGTCGTCGGGGCGGCGCATTTCTTCCGCCTCAACGTCGTCGGTTGTAATTTCCGTTTCGATGGATTGCAGGGTTTCCTGCTTGTTCTTCCGAAAGCCCATAAACATAAGTACAGCCCCCGTCGGAATAAAAAACCACGGCAGCGGACTGGCAATGCCCAAGAAAATCAACGCGCCGCCCGTAACAAGCAAAACAAGCGGATGCGTCAAAAGTTGTTTGGCAAGCGAGCCGGAAACTTCCTCTTCGACAGTCGCCTTTGTAACGATAAGACCGGTTGACAGCGCGATAAGAAGCGCGGGAATTTGTGAAACAAGCCCGTCGCCGATTGTTAAAAGCGCGTAAACCTGCAAAGCATCGCCGATTGACAGGTCGTGATAAATCGCGCCCATTGCCACACCGCCGATGAGGTTTATAAATACAATAATAATCGAGAAAATTGCGTCACCTTTTACGAATTTAACAGCACCGTCCATCGCGCCGTAAAAGTTTGACTCGTCTTGAATTTTTTTGCGGCGTGCTTTGGCCTCTTCTTCGTTGATAAGACCGGTGTTGAGGTCAGCATCAATAGCCATTTGCTTACCGGGCATAGCATCCAAGGTGAAACGCGCGGTTACTTCCGCGACCCGCTCGGAACCCTTGATAATAACAAGGAAGCTCGCGAGCAAAATTACAAGGAACAGAATTATACCCAAAATCAGGTTATCCTGCGCCACAAACTGCCCGAACGTTCGGATAACCTCGCCTGCGGAATACGGTGTGCCGTTGCCGCCCAGAATCAAGCGCGTTGTTGTAACGCTCATGGTCATTCTGAAAAGCGTGATGATAAGCAAAATAGTCGGAAACATGGACATTTCCAACGCTTCTTTGGCATACAGGGCGTTAAGCAAAATTATAATCGCAAGCCCGATAATAACCATCAAAAGCAAATCCACAGCCAAAGGCGGCAACGGGCGCATTATCATAACAACCATTGCGACTATGAATATACCGATAATAGCTTCTTTTCTCTTCATTTACGTGTCCACTCTCCCTGCCGGGATTTATTTTTCCAACCACCTCACGGAATTATAACCTAAGTTTGCTTCCGAGGCAACAGCCCACGCCCTGCATATTTAAGGAATTTTTTTAATCGTGCGCCAACAGCTTTCGCAATTCGTCCGCCGAAAGCGCGTTTATAAAGCCCTCGCCCTCCGTAATTACGGAGTCGATTAAATCGCGCTTTTTTTCCTGCAATTCCATAATGCGCTCTTCTATCGAATCTTTTGCCACCAAGCTGAACACCTGCACAGACTTCTCCTGCCCGAACCGATGCGCACGGTCGGCGGCTTGGTCGGTTACCGACGGATTCCACCACGGGTCGTAATGAATCACAACGTTCGCGCCGGTAAGGTTCAGTCCCGTTCCGCCGGCTTTGAGCGAAATCAAAAATAAATCGCGTTCGCCGGCATTAAATTTTTCTGTCATTTCAACGCGCTCTTTAGATTTTGTCGCGCCGTCGAGATAAAAATACGAAATATTTTTCGGCAACGCTTCCTTTATAATGCCCAACATTTGCGTGAACTGCGAAAAAAGCAGCACACGATGCCCGGATTCCAGTGAAAGCTGTATTGTTTCGAGCGCGAGGTCGAGCTTGCCGCTGCCGTGCTTGTAATCCTGCAAAAAAAGCGCGGGATGACAGCAAATTTGCCGCAAGCGCGTAAGTTGCGAAAGTATGCTGATGCGATTGAAATCGGCGGATTTTACCATTTCATCAAGCGCACCGAGCGTTTGCATCAAGTACGCAGCGTAAATTTTTTTCTGCTCCGGCTCAAAATCGGCGGGAAGAGTTGTTTCGGTTTTTTCCGGCAATTCTTTCAAAACATTTTCTTTAACGCGACGCAACACAAACGGCGCGATTTGTTTGCGCAATTTTTCTGCGGCGATTTTTGACTTGTCGTGACTTTTTAAAATCGGGACTTCGTACAAACGCGAAAATTTCGACGCGCTGAAAAGATACCCCGGCATAATAAAGTCAAATATCGACCACAACTCGCTCAAAGTATTTTCAATCGGCGTACCGGTGAGCGCGAAACGTACCCGCCCGTTTAACGCCTTGAGCGACTTCGCGGCTTGCGTAGCCGGATTTTTTATATTCTGCGCCTCGTCGGCAATCACGTACGAAAATTCCATGTCGCGATAAAACGGCAAATCGCGTTTGAGCATGTCATACGTCGTGATAAAAATATCAACGCCGGGCGTTTTCAAAAGCTCGCGACGCTTTTCCGCAACGCCGGAAATCACAAGCGAAACCTGCTCCGGCGCGAATTTTGCAATTTCATTTTGCCAGTTGTAAAGCACGGACGTCGGCGCGACGACAATTGCCGGCTGCTGCGTTTCTTCGCTCGCGATTAACGTTATCATTTGCAGCGTTTTGCCCAACCCCATGTCGTCGGCAAGAATCCCGCCGAAGCCGTAATGCGCCAGTGTTTTCAGCCAACAAAATCCGGTTTTTTGATACTCGCGCAAAATTTTTTCCAAACCTTCGGGTGCTTTAAACTCCGGCAATTTTCCGAAGTTTGCAAGCAAATTTTCAAAATTTTCGTCGCGCGTATGGGCAATTGAGCCGGAAATTTCCCCGGCATACAACGCACGATACGCAGGAAGCACGAGAGTCGTACCGTCTTTTATATCTTTTTTCGTAACATCAAGCGCGTCAAGAAAGTACGCCGCCGAATCTTCTTTTTCGAGTGAAATAAATCGCCCGTCTTTCAGACGAAAAAATTTTTTTCGCTCGCGATACGCTTCTAATGCCTCCAAAAGTTCGCCGATTTCATAATCCGAATTTTCAAGCGAAACATTCAGCAATCCGCCCGACAGCCTCAGCCCGATTTGCGGCACGGCAGGGCGCGCAACCTTTTGCTGCAAGTCCTCGCTGATGAAAATTTCGGCAACATCCCGCAAAGATTCCATCCCGAACTCATGCAAAAACGCAAAAATCGGCTCGTTGCCTTTAAGGCGAAAATTGTTATCGGCGGTCGGCGCAAAACCATGCGCGGTTAATCGCCGCTTAAGCGAGTATTCCGCAACAACGTCCGGCGCCGCATTTTCCGCCGATTCATCATCATATACGAACTCAATCCGCGCCGTAATGTCTTTTTTGTCGGAATCAAAAAAAATTTTCGTCACATGTAACGTCGAAAATTGCAACGCCGGAATTTTCGAACCGGCCGCTTCAATCGCGCCCAATCGCAAGAGGCTCGGCAAAATCACACCGGCAAACCTGATTTGCTCGTTGCCGGCGAATAATATTTCGCGCGACGGCGTTTCTTCGAGGGTTGTTACGAGGGTTTTGAGCATTCGCCCGTCGGCGGACGGCATACGAAAAAAACCGTCGGCGGTTAAAAGATAAAAAAAAGACGCGCCGTCGAAAAAAAAATGAGGCGTGTCTGTAAATTTCAAAAGCGTGCCGCCGTCTGTGCAACCGGCAACAAGCCCCAAAGCGGGGCAACCGTCCTTTAATTCCGCGAATTGCGTGAACTCCGAAACGCATTCCAATGTTTCGCCCGCGAAAATTTCGAAAAATTCGTCGATGTTGCGAGGAGTTAAAAAAAGCTCACGCGAGCCGTAAAGCGGCCTGTGCGTAAAATGAAAGCGATGGCTCAACCGCGTGGCAATTTCCGCATACATGTCGTCCTCGCGAGTAACGAGTTCAATCAGCCGTTGCGAAGTTTCGTCGAACATTTCGCGGCGATGCGAAAACGTCAGACCTTGCCCGTAAGACGCTGTTTCGCCGTTTTTGCAATTTTTCACGAAGTCGGAAATATTTTTTACAACGTACATTCGCCCGTGTCCGATGGTAAACGTCAGGGAAATGCTCTTGTTGCGAAAATTTAAAACCGGCGCGAATTTTAACATGCTTTCCCCGCCGGAGATGACAGGAAAACGGCTGTCGATGCCGTCGTAAATTATTTTTTCTAATTTATCGGCAAGTTTTTTTGCGTGAATGCTCATTTTTTCCGGCGAAAATGTACGCGACTTTCCTTCCGACAACGCAAAAAGCGCGGCAACAACGTGCTTGCACGCGCCGCGCCATATGCTGTGGCTCTCGCAGGAACACGAATAGCCGAACAACTCGCCCGAGCCGCTCAGCCTAACCGTGACATCGTAGTTTTTATAATTTCCCTCAACGCTTGCGCGAACGATTGTTTCGCCGCCCGGGTCGTCCGCCTCTGTGTACGACAACAGCTTACCGGCACGATAGTACCGTTCGCCGCGCTCGTAAACGTCGGTGTTCGAGCTTATATTCAAAATCACGCCTTTTGTGACGGCGTTATGCGAATCGGGCATTTACAATATATGACGGTCTAAAACCGTTACAAGTTTTGCGATTTCGGGCTTTGAAATACTCGCAACCGCGCCGAGGTCGTTGCTGGCCTTGCGGTTATCGTCGGAAATAATCGACGAGAACACCACCACCGGCAATTTGCGAAGTTCTGCGTCATCTTTAATGAGCTTCAGCAGACGATGCCCGTCGATAAGCGGCATTTCGATGTCGGTTATGACAGCGCAAACATGCTCTTCTATCGGCTGACCGCTTCTTCTGTAGCCGTCAAGAAGCTCCCATGCTTCCTGCCCGTTTGACGTGCAGATAATATTCATATACCCCGCTTTTTCAAGCGAGCTTATTATCAAACGCTCCAGAAGCGGCGAGTCTTCCGCCAATAAAATAGGCTTGGTTGAACGATTTCTCATGCCGAGTTTATCGACATCGCTCGGGGAGAAGCCCATGTTGGGGCTGATGTCGATGAGGATTTTTTCGAAATCGACGATTGTAATCAGCTTATCGCCATACTTGGCAATACCGGTTGCCATGCCTTCTTCGCCGCCGTAAATTGTTGCGTCGGGCTTTTCGATGTCGGACATTTTTACAACGTCGATTGCTTCAACGCCGTGTACGTGAAACGCAGTTTCGGCATTGTTCAATTTGGTAATAATTAAAATGTCGGTTTCTTCGTCCGCAGACGGAGGCATACCCATGTACGCGGCCAAATTTATAACCGTCATGGTTTCCGTACGCGGACGGAAAATACCTTCCACGAAGGGGTTTGAGTTCGGCATCGGCGTAATCGGATACTGGCTGTACTTCATTATTTCACTAACCTTAGCTACATTTATGCCGAAACGTCCGCCCGAAACAATGAACTCCATAATTTGCAGTGTTTGTTCATCGGCGTCAAGAAGCTCGGTTGCCCTTTTGTTTCCGACCATAATCATACCTCCCGGGTCATTTCGATAAATTTCATATCATTCTATCACAACTGTTAAAAAATGCGCAAGCGAACGCCGCAGAAATCAATTTTCGAATTTTCGGGGGCGTTGCCCCCAAACCCCCAAAATTGATTTCCGTGCAAAATTTGTCTTATATTTAACAATATGGTAAATTCAGCGGGGTGTTGCGACATGAAATTTATCAGTTTTTCTGCGGAAGACACAGAAAAAATCGCCTTCGATTTCGGGCTGAATGCCAAACCCGGCGATATTTTTTGTTTAAGCGGCGAACTCGGCGCGGGCAAAACCGTTTTTGCAAAAGGTTTCGCACGGGGCGTCGGGTACGAAGGGCGCGTTACAAGCCCCACTTTTGCTGTAATGAACGAGTACACAGGCAAACTTCCGATTTATCACTTCGATTTATACAGGCTCGACGCCGGCGACCTCGAAGGCATCGGCTGTGAAGAATATTTTTTCGGCAACGGCGTTTCACTTGTTGAATGGCCCGAAAGGGCTGACATTTTTCACGGCGCAAATATTTTTTTCGTAAAAATTTTACCGGCAGAAAATGAAACCGACAGGGTGATTTATGTTGAGAATTTTAGCGATTGACACATCGGGCGAACAAGGAAGCGCGGCGATTGTTTCGCCGTACATAACATGCGGCGAAATTTTTTTTAACGCCCGAACCGGCGAAAAATCTTGGACGCATTCCGAGGCTTTAATGCCGGCCGTTGAAAAATTATTCGAGCTTACACGCCTCGAACCCGCCGACATAGACTTCGTCGCGTACACGAACGGTCCCGGTTCGTTCACCGGGCTGCGAATCGGCGCAGCAAGCGCACTTGCCATTGCTCGCGCGTTGGAAATTCCCGCGATTCCCGTCCCGACCTTGGACGCTCTCGCACACAACATTACGTGCGGCTCAGGCACAATTATTCCCATGCTCGACGCACGTCGCGGGCAAGTTTACACCGCCGTTTATTTTTGCGAAAACGGCGTAATTTCGCGCCAAACAGACTACACGGCAGCTCCCGTTGAAGAATTTTTGCAAACCCTATCGGTAACTGCTCAGCTGCCGACAGAAATCGCAAGCGCGGCAAATACATCCCAACCAAACGTTTCGGGATGCGCACCGGGTTCGCAAATTTTTTTTCTCGGCGACGGCGCATGTGCAAACGAAAAAATAATTCGCGAAAAAATTCCGAACGCGATTTTCGCGCCGCAAAATAATAATCGCCAGCGCGCTTCATCCGTCGGAATGTACGCAGTGCGCCAAGCGAACGCCGTAGACATATGCAGGAAACGACACATTCTCTCGAAGCCGGACAATGAACGCCGGGGACATATGCAGGAATCGACGCATTCCCTCGAAGCCGGAAAAAATTTCGAAGTCGGTCAAGCCATCACGTCCGATGCAGGAGACGCCCTTTCCCGGGAAATTGAAGAGAATGTTGAAATGATTTACGTTCGTGCGCCTCAGGCGGTTCGCGAAGCGGCAAAACGCCCGCCCGCCGACGAAAAATCGTGAAGTTTGATGATTACAATTATTCCCGGTGCGCCGGAACACGCTTTTGCGATGCACAAAATCGAAGCGGAAAGTTTTTCCGAAGTATGGTCGGAAATTTCTATAAAATGTGAGATAATGAGCAAGTTTTCCGTTTGCTTTGTTGCGGCGGAAGGCGAAACCGTTGTCGGGCATGTATATATGCGTCATCTTATCAATGAAGGGCATATAATGAATTTAGCGGTTAAAAAATCCCACCGACGTCGCGGAATCGCCTCAATGCTGCTCAACAGGCTGACCGAAACCGCCCGCGAACGCGAAATGATTGGAATCACTCTTGAGGTTCGCGAATCAAATCGCGCCGCAATCGCCCTGTACGAATCGCACGAGTTCGTCGAAGAGGGCGTTCGAAAAAATTATTACGCACAACCAACCGAAAACGGCATCATAATGTGGAAATATTTGTAGCCGGGTGCGCCAAGCGCACCTTGAACGCCGGGGACACGTGTCAGCGGCGACGCATTCCCTCGAAGCCGGAACGGCTTGACGCCGGAGACATTTTCAGCCGGCGGAGACATGTCGGCTTCGCTATATTTTTCAAAATCGCGCGAAAGCGCGATTTTAAAAAGGGTCAAGGGAGCTTGCTCCCTTGCAGGGGTTTGGGGACAGCGTCCCCAAGCCATTATATAATCTGAGGTGTTTTGAATGATTCGTGAATTAAGTTGGAAAGAACTCAAATATTTTTCCAAGCCGCAACGGCTTAAAAAATCCGACGACGACACGCGCGGCATAATCGGGCAGCCGCGCGCAGAGGAAGCATTGGAATTCGGCTTGGAAATGAAGGCGCAGGGCTATCATATTTATGTTTGCGGCGCGACGGGAACCGGTCGCACAACTTTCGCCCGCGAATACGCAAAAAAATTGGCGGCAACGGAAGATGTTCCGCCTGATTTGTGCTACGTCTATAATTTCGAAAATCCGAAATGCCCCAAACTTCTGCTGTTGCCGGCGGGAGTCGGCAAGCATCTCAAAGATGAAATGAACGAGCTGATTTCGCGCCTCTCGGAGGAATTACCGCGCAATTTTGCCGATAAAAATCACGAACAGAAAAAAAATGAAATCGTAAAAATCCTCAAGGCGAAGCAGGACGAAGTTGTGAAAGAAATGTCCGTTGAAGCCCGCAAGTATGATTTCGAAGTAAAAAGCTCCAACGGCGGAATATTTTTCGTGCCGATTGTTGATGGCGAAGCCATATCCGAAGAGCAGTTCGATGCCCTTTCGCTCGAACAAAAGGAGACCATCTCGAAAAAATCCGAGTCGATTCAGGCACATGCGGCGGATGCTCTGCGCGAAGTCAAGGATTTTGAAAAAACCACAAAAAAGGCCGTGGAGGAACTCGACTTCGCGTTGGGGCTGTTCACCGTGGGGCATCACATGGCCGATATAATCGAAACTTTCGCCGACGAACCCGAACTGCACAAATATCTCAACGCCGTCAAAGAGGACATTTTGAACAATCCGGCGGACTTCATCGGTGACGACAACGACGAGGAAGAAGCCCTGCAAGCAATGTTCCCGTGGACGGGCAAAAAAAATACCGAAGATAATCTGACGAAATACAAAGTCAATCTTCTCACCGATAACAGCGAACTTGTCGGCGCGCCTGTTGTTGTCGATTACAACCCGAGCTACACGAATCTCGTCGGCGAAGTCGAATACGACAACGAGTTCGGCAATTTCTCCACGGATTTTATGAAAATAAAACCCGGCCTTTTGCATCGCGCAAACGGCGGCTATTTGATTATTCAGGCGCAAGATATCTTGGGCAGCCCCCACGCATGGGAAACTCTGCGCCGCACGCTCATCACCGAAAAAATTATCACCGAACCCCTTCGCGAATACACAACCGGCGTTGCCGTAAGCGGCATAAAACCCGAAGCCATCCCCCTTTCCATCAAAATTATCATAATCGGCGGCGGCTACTACTATGATATTTTGCGCTTCTATGACGATTATTTCGAAAAATTGTTCAAGGTTCGCGTGGACTTCGATTATGAAATGAAGCTCAACGATGAAAATATTTCCGAAATTGTAAAATTCATTTCGCGCCGCGTCGGCGAAAATACTTTCGACCCCACTGCCGTCGGGAGAATTATCGAATACGCCGCGCGTCTTGCCGAACGAAACGACCGCCTCACAACACGATTCAATCGCCTCACGGAAATTCTGGATGAATCCGTTGCGCGCGCAAAAGGCGGAAGAGTCACGGCAAAACACGTAAAAGAAGCCATCGAAAAACGCGATTATCGCCTTAATATGTACGAGGAAAAACTTTCCGAAATGCTTATCGAAGACACAATAATGGTATCCACCACCGGCGAAAAAATCGGGCAAATAAACGGGCTCGCCGTTCTCGATACCGGCGACTACGCTTTCGCCAAGCCTTCGCGCATCACCGCAACTGCTTACATGGGCAAAGCCGGCATCGTCAACATCGAAAAAGAAGCCGACATGTCCGGCTCGATTCACGAAAAAGGCGTGCAGGTTTTAATCGGATATCTCGGGCAAACCTACGCGAAAGATTTTCCGCTTTCGATGTCGTCGCGCATTTGCTTCGAGCAAAATTATAACGGCGTTGACGGCGACAGCGCATCGTCCACCGAACTTTACGCAATCCTGTCCGCGCTTGCGGAAATTCCCATCCGGCAAGACATCGCCATAACCGGCTCAATCAATCAGCACGGCGAAATTCAGCCCATCGGCGGCGCGACATTCAAAATCGAAGGCTTCTTCGACCTCTGCAAAGCCCGCGGTCTCACCGGCACACAAGGCGTAATTATCCCCGCGCGAAACGTTCGCGACCTCGTTCTCAAAGACGAAGTCATCGAAGCGGTCAAGGTCGGAAAATTCCACATCTACCCCATCGAATGCATCGACGACGGCTTTCCCATTTTAATGAACATGCCCGCCGGAAAATTCCCCTACCCCGCCGACACCGTTCACGGAAAAGTTTTCCGAAAATTGCGCTCGTATCATCGCAAAGTTAATAAAGAATGATTTAAAAATAATTAAGACCTCGGGCTCCGCCCGAACCCGGAAACTTTTGAAAAAGTTTCATCAAAACTTTAATAAAAATCGCGCTTCGCGCGATTTTTTTGATACACGGGAAATTGCATTCGGCTTCAAGAGAATCGGGAGCAAAAAACCTAAAATCGCGCGAAAGCGCGATTTTTTAGTTTTTGTCGAACTTTTTTTAAAAAGTTCGTGGGGGCTTGGGGGCGAAGCCCCCAAAACCTTAATCATAAACCTTGCACAAAAAATAAGAACCGGTATGATAGTGTCTGAATATTTTTTTTCAGGGGGAGCAGTATGAAAGAGTTGACAAGTGAGGAATTTGAAAAAATCCGCACGTATATAAAGGCAAATTACGGCATCTCGCTTAATGACGAGAAAAAAACGTTGGTGCATTCGCGCTTGCGCTCAACGTTGCAAGAGCTTAATATGGCAACGTTTTCGGAATATTTCGACTATCTGCTCAATGATAAGTCGGGCGAGGCGTTGACACGATTTGTTAATAAAATCACAACAAATCATACGTTTTTTATGCGCGAAACCGACCATTTCGATTATTTTCGCGATACGGTTCTGCCGTATATTGAAGAGCAGTATTCGTCGCAGCGGGATGTTCGTTTGTGGTGTACGGCGTCGTCGTCCGGCGAAGAACCGGTTACGCTGCAAATTATTTTGCAGGAATACTTTAAAAACAGCCCCGGTTGGAACACGCAAATTTTAGCGTCGGATATTTCTGCCCAAGTTTTGGACAAGGCCGTAGCGGGGCGATACGTTACAAGCGCGATTGAAACTTTGCCGAAATCGTGGCAAAACGACTATTTTACCAAGCACGACCACGAACTTTCCAAGGTGAAGGACAGCGTTTTAAATCAAATTGTTTACAGGAAAATAAATTTGATTGAGCCGTTTCCGTTCCGCAAAACATTGCAGGTAATTTTTTGCAGAAACGTGATGATTTACTTCGACGCCCCCACTCGCGACGCCGTTGTTAAAAGGTTTTACGATATAACCGAACCCGGCGGCTATTTATTCATCGGACATTCGGAATCTATAAGCAACTCGGGCACAAAATATGAGTACATTAAGCCTGCTGTTTATCGAAAACCGTTTTGATTTCTTAACTTTAAGCGTTTTTTTGTAAAAAACACTTGTTTTTACGTTCTCATTGTAGTTTAATATACAAGAGTAAAGGGAGGGTGAAATTTCTATGAGTGACTTCGACAGAGAGTCAATGCTTGAAATGTTCATTTTCGAGATGGCTCAGTTGATTGACCAGCTTGAAGCCACAATAGTCCAAAGCGAATCGGAATACAACATGGACCAAATCAATGAAATATTCCGTGTCATGCACACAATCAAGGGTTCCTCCGCTATGATGATGTTCGACAACATCGCAGGCGTGGCGCACTCAATTGAGGATTTATTTTATTATTTGCGTGAAGAAAATCCCGAAGGTTTGGACTTTAAACGCCTGTCTGACCACGTTTTAAGCGGCGCGGACTTCGTAAAAGAAGAACTTGCAAAGCTCCAAAACGGCCAACAATCCGACGGCGACGGCACCGAGCTTGCAACGGCAATTGACAAATTTTTGCAACAAATCAAAGGGGTAGGCGGACCGGTATCCGAAGCTCCCCCCGTCGCAAGTACACATGCGAATCCCGAAAAAGCCGTTACGGCAGGTGAGAATATGCATAAATACAGGGCTAAAATCTATTTCCAAGAAGGTTGCGAAATGGAGAATATTCGCGCGTATACGCTTGTTCACAACATGCAGGAATTTGCAACCGACATTTCGCATGTGCCGGCAGACGTTATCGACGAAAGCACAATTCCGCTTATTCGCAACAACGGCTTTATGTTAGAATTTTCAAGCTCGCGCGATTACAGCTTCGTATACGACCATTTGGGCGCAACCGTGTATCTTCGCGAATTGGTGTTGGAAGATATGTCCGCGCCGAAGGAATCGCCGGCAACATCTCCGGCTGACACCCCCGATGATTCCTCTTCGGACGACGACGTTGCAATTGCGGAAGCTCCCGCATCATTGCCGGAGTCGTTTGCGGCAACGCCCGCACCGGCTGACGCGGCAACATCCGCCGCCGACGCATCAAAAAAGGCCGGGGCGGCATCGCACATGATAAGCGTAAACGTCAACAAACTCGACGCGCTTTTGAATCTCATGGGCGAGCTCGTTATTTCCGAAGCCATGGTTACGCAAAATTCCGAACTTGACGGCTTGCAGCTTGAGAGTTTCAATAAGGAAACGCGCCAACTTCGCAAAATTATTTCCAATTTGCAGCAAACCGTTATGCAAATGCGGATGGTCCCGCTTTCCGCAACGTTTTTCCGTATGCACCGCATCGTGCGCGACATGTGCCGCCAACTCGACAAAGACGTTCAACTCGACATCGTCGGTGAGGAAACCGAGGTCGATAAAAACATTATCGAGCATATTGCCGACCCGATTATGCACATTATCCGCAATTCCATCGACCACGGCGTTGAGATGCCCGCCGAGCGCAAAGAGCGCGGCAAGCCCGCAAAAGCGCGGGTTCTTCTTGAGGCGAAAAATGCCGGCGGCGACGTTCTGATTATTATTAAGGACGACGGGCGCGGCATAAATGTTCAAAAAGTCTTGGCCAAAGCGAAGGCAAACGGTCTTACTTCGAAGCCCGACGCCGAGTATACCGACAAGGAAATTCAGCAATTCATTTTCCTGCCCGGCTTTTCGACAAACGACCAAGTTACGGCGTTTTCCGGGCGCGGCGTAGGCATGGACGTTGTTTCAAGCAACCTTGAAATCGTTGGCGGAACCGCACTTGTTGACTCAGCTCCCGGCGAAGGCACAACCTTCACGCTGAAAATTCCTCTCACGCTCACAATCCAAGAGGGCATGAGCGTTCTTGTTGCGGGTGCGCAGTACACTATTCCCATCGCAAACATTATAAAATCCTTCAAAGCGCGGCCGGAAAATCTTTTCACCGACCCGAGCGGCAACGAAATGATTACCGAGCGCGGCGAAATTTATAACATCGTTCGCTTGCATGAATTTTTCAGTATCGACGGCGCAGTTACCGACGTTTGCGAAGGTACTCTTATCATGCTTGAAAACGGCGAACATGTTGTCTGCCTCTTGGTTGACGACCTTATCGGGCAGCAACAGGCAGTTGTTAAACCCATGCCCAAATACTTCAAAAAGGTACGCGGTCTGAGCGGCTGTACGCTTCTCGGCAACGGCGACATAAGCCTGATTATCGACGTTGCCGGATTTTTTGATAAGTAAACTTTAGGGAGGTATAGCTCATGGCTGCCAACATGCAAAATTTATTTGAAGAAAAACAGCAGGACGACACCATCAAAGACCAATACCTGACCTTCGCCATTGAGGACGAAGATTACGGCGTTGAAATTGCATATGTTAAGGAAATTATCAAAATGCAGTCTATAACGAAGGTTCCCGATATGCCTAACTTCATTGAGGGCATTACAAACCTTCGCGGCGACCTTATCGGCGTGTTAGACGTGCGCAAACGCTTCGCCAAGCCCTCGAAGGAGCATGACGAAGAAACCTGCATTATCGTTATCGTTTACGGCGATTATACCTTGGGCATGATTGTTGATGCGGTTCAGGAAACCGCAATTATTCCCGAGGACAGAATTACCGCGCCGCCCAGCGCGAAGTTAAGTTATGCAAATCAATTCGTTCGCAACATAGGGAGAGTCGGCGACGATATAAAGCTCCTTCTTGATGTGGAACGCTTTTTGGCACAGGATTAAAGGCGACTTCCGCCGTATGAAATAAAAAAGTGCATACTTTGAACACTGGGGACACATGTAATTCGCCAAACATTCCCCTGAAGCAGTTTCCTGCGCAATAAAAAATCCCGTCCGTATTGGGCGGGATTTTTTATTGCACCGAGATATTACGCTTTTCCGACCGAGCCGAACAGCTCAAATTTTTCTTTTACAACGGCTTTAATTGCTTCCGCGCCGGGCGCAAGGAGTTTGCGCGGGTCGAATCCTTTGCCCTCCTTGTCTTTGCCGGCCTCAATGTACTTGCGGGTTGCGGCGGCAAACGCGAGCTGGCATTCGGTGTTCACGTTAATTTTCGCGACGCCGAGGGAAATTGCTTTTTGAATCATTTCGACGGGAATACCCGTTCCGCCGTGCAAAACCAAGGGCAATCCGCCCGTCAATTTTGAAACTTCCGTGAGAACGTCAAAATTAAGTCCCGTCCAGTTGTCGGGGTAAACGCCGTGAATATTGCCGATGCCGGCCGCTAAAAAATCCACACCGAGGTCGGCGATTGCTTTGCATTCCGCCGGGTCGGCAACGTCGCCGTTACCCACAACGCCATCTTCTTCGCCGCCGATTGCGCCGACTTCCGCTTCAAGCGTCATATTGTTTTTGCGGGCGAGCGCAATCATTTCCTTTGTTTTCGCAACGTTTTCGTCAAAGGGAAAATGGCTTCCGTCGAACATGATGCTTGTGAAGCCCGCGTCGATGCAGGCGAGACACTCGTCATAACTGCCGTGGTCGAGATGAATTGCAACGGGCACGCTGACTCCCAAGCACTTGTCCATGGTTTTGGCCATCGCAACAACCGTTGCAAAGCCGCCCATGTATTTTGCCGCGCCGCCGGTTACGCCCAAAATAATCGGGCTTTTTTGCTCCTCGGCGGTTGTAAGTGCCGCTTTTGTCCATTCAAGATTGTTGATGTTTATTTGCGCCACCGCGTAGCGTTCTTTGGCGGCTTTTACAAGCATTTCTTTAGCATTTACAAACATTCGGTTTCCTCATTCCGCAATTAGTTTAACTGTTAAGCCTTTTGTTCGCGCAAAATCAGACCATACCGTTTCGAACGAACGTATGTTAAGCAGCGTAACTTTTTTAATTTCCGAGTGAATAATCGTAACGGTTGAATAATACTTGCTGTACTTCAACTGCTTTATATTCACAAACTCGACAAACTTTTTATCCTTGCCCTCAGACCATCCGATACCGCTGTCGAACAGGCTGAGCTGCGGCTTGCCCGAAAACATGCCCATTAAGCCGCCCTTTCCGCCGGACATCTCAAAGTTATGCACAGGAACCATAGCCACCTACTCCTTCATATTACTTCTTGCAAAGCTGAATCGGGCAAGAAGTTTATTATAATTTCAAAACTGTTTTTGTGTCGCGCGCAATCACAAGCTCTTCATTTGTAGGCACAACAAGCACTCGAACTTTCGCGTCGGGAGCGGAAATATCCAAGGCTTCGCCGCGTTTCGCATTTTTTGCCGGGTCGATTGAAACGCCGAACCACGTCAAGTACGCGCAAACTCTTTCGCGAATACCGCAGTCATTTTCGCCGATGCCCGCCGTGAAAACTACTGCGTCGAGTCCGTTCATGCAGGCCGCATAACGCCCGATATATCCCGCCACGCGATAGGCAAAAACGTCCATTGCCGCACATGCGCGCAAATTTCCGCCTTCCGCCGCCGCACATAAATCGCGGAAATCGCTCGACACGCCGCTTATTCCCAACACGCCGGACTTTTTATTGAGCAAATCGCCGGCTTCCTGCGCCGAAATGCCCTCTTTCTCCATTATGAACTGAACAACCGCCGGGTCAATATCGCCGCAACGAGTTCCCATTGCAAGCCCCTCAAGCGGCGTCATACCCATCGACGTATCAACGGACACTCCCTTATCCACCGCGCACAGACTCACGCCGTTACCCAAGTGGCACGTAACAATTTTCAGCTCGCTTTGCGGACGCCCCAAAAGCTCCGCGCCTTGCGCCGCAACATATTTATGGCTCGTGCCGTGGAATCCGTACCGACGAATTTTATACTTTTCGTACAGCGCGTAGTCAATCGCGTAGAGATAGGCTTTTTCGGGCATTGTTTGGTGGAACGCCGTGTCGAACACCGCCACTTGCGGTACGCCCGGCATATGCTGTTTACACGCACGAATTCCCGTTAAGTTCGGCGGATTATGAAGGGGCGCAAGCTCGGAAACAGCCTCGATTGCCGCCTCAACTTCTGCGGTAATTTCAACCGACGCCGCAAACGCTTCGCCGCCGTGTACAACGCGATGCCCCACCGCTTTAATTTCCGCTTTCGATTTTAACACGCCGTGGTTCGCATCCAAAAGCGAATCCAGTACAATCGCCATTGCCGCGCCGTGGTCGGGCATAGCGTGGTCTGCCGTGTGTTTGCCTTTGTCCGTTTCATGTACCAGTCGCCCGTCGATTCCGATTCGCTCGCACAGCCCTTTTGCCAAGACACTTTCGTCCGTCATATTCAAAAGTTGGTATTTCAGCGACGACGACCCTGCGTTAATTACCAATACGTACATTTGAATCTCTCCTTTATATCCTTTTTAGGTTCGCGGGGGGAAAGAAACTTTTTTGAAAAAAAGTTTCTCTCCCCCCGCACCCCCCTCTCTTCAAAAAACTTTTATTGGAACATGCGCGAAGCGCATGTTCCGGGGAGTTTTTGTCGAACTTTTTTTAAAAAGTTCGTGGGGGTTCGGGGGCGAAGCCCCTGAAATTATTTAAGACTGAGCCTGCACGGCGGTAATCGCAACTACGCCTACTATATCATCCGCACTGCAACCGCGCGAGAGGTCGTTTACGGGTTTTGCGATGCCTTGGGTTACGGGGCCGAAGGCTTTGGCCTTTGCGAGGCGTTCGACGAGCTTGTACGCAATGTTGCCCGAATCGAGGTCGGGGAAAATAAGTACGTTCGCCTTGCCCGCAACGGGATTGCCCGGTGCTTTTGATGCGCCGATTGACGGCACGATTGCCGCGTCGAGTTGGAATTCGCCGTCGGCTTTGAGGTCGGGAGCTTTCTCTTTTAAAATGCGGGTTGCTTCGGCGACTTTGCTGATATCGGCGTGTTTCGCGCTGCCCATCGTGGAGTGCGAAAGCATGGCGATTACGGGTTCGTCGTCGAAAAGCGCGCGGTAAGAATTTGCCGACGCGAGCGCGATTGCGGCGAGTTCTTCGGGGTTGGGGTTTTGGATTAAGGCGCAGTCTGCGAAGATGAATGCGCCGTTGTTGCCGTACTCGCAGTCCGGCACGACCATCACGAAAAACGACGACACGGCGGATACTCCCGGCGCGGTTTTTAAAATTTGCAGGCTCGGGCGCAAAACATCGGCGGTTGAATACACCGCGCCGGCAACCATTCCGTCGGCGAAACCTTCCTTTACAAGCATGTCGCCCAGTGCGACGGGATTTTCCGCAAGCATTGTTTGCGCCTGTTCGAGAGTGAGACCTTTTGATTTGCGAAGCTCGTACAGCTTTTCCGCGAGGGAGTTTGACTCGGAATAATTTTTCGGGTCGATAATTGTTGCGCCCGAAATGTCGGCGTTTTCGGCCGCTTTTTTAATTTCTGAGGGGTCGCCGATTAAAATAATTTTTGCAAGCCCCTCCGCAAGAATTTGCGCGGTGGCGTTAAGCGTTCGCGGCTCGTAAGATTCCGGCAGAACAATTGTTTTTACTTGCGCTTTTGCACGTTTTTTGACGTTTTCCAAAAAGTTCATTCGCGACCCCCAAAATTGAAGTTTTGTATTGGTTTTTGTATGATGAGAATACATTACCACACTTTCCGGAGGGTTTCAAACGGAAAAATTCGCGGGGGAGCGATTATATGTACAAAGAGCTTGAAGCACTGATTTCGCGGGGGGCGTACCCCTTTCACATGCCGGGTCACAAACGAAACCCGGCATTTTTTCCGCCCGATTTATTTCGGTTTGACGTCACGGAGTTGCCGGAAACGGACGTTCTTTCCGCGCCTGCGGGAATGATAAAAAATTTGCAACAGCGCGTGGCGGATTTTTACGGCGCGGACGAGAGTTTTTTGTTGACAAACGGTTCGTCGGCGGGGGTTGCGGCGGCGATTTGCGCGACCGGCAGCGCGAACGCCGACACCGGATTTTCCCCGGCATCCGTTTTTCTGCCGCGAAACGCCCATGTAAGCGCGGTAAACGGGCTTGTTTTAAGCGGCGCAATGCCGACGTGGTTCATGCCGGAAATTTTTCGCGAGGGAATTTGCGCCGACTTGGCGGGGGGAGTTTCGCCGAAAAATTTCGACAACATGCCGCGAGGCGCGACGGCACTTGTTGTAAGCCCTACGTATGAGGGATTTGTATCCGACATCGCGACGATTGCGCAAAAAGTGCATGAACGCGACGGAATTTTAATCGTGGACGAAGCGCACGGCGCGCACTTTGCGTTTCACGATTTTTTTCCGACGCACGCGCTTGCTTGCGGCGCAGATATCGTAATCAACAGCTTTCACAAAACGTTGCCGATGCTTTCGGGATGCGCGGTTGTGCATGTGAAAGGCAGGCGAGCGGACGTTTCGCGGCTGCGATTTTTCATCAATGCGATGCAAACCACAAGCCCGTCGTTTTTGATGATGGCGCAATGCGATTTCGCGTTTGAAAAATTGCGGGCGGAGCCGGAGTGGTTTGAAGAATATGTACGGCGGCTGCGCCGGGTGCGGAAGGAATTTCGGCAAGCGGCGGCATCAGGCCGGTTTTCGAGAGCGAGCATATGCGAACGGGCAATTTTTCATTCTCTCGGAACGCACGGAATTTTCGACATCGACGAAAGCAAGTTGCTGTTTCACACGAACGCAAATGCCGCCGAAATTTCCGAAATTCTCGCGCGCGACGGCGGCGTTCAATTCGAAATGGCGGCGGGGAATCATTTGCTCGCAATGACATCCCCGGCGGATACAGAAGAGGGGTTTTCTCGCTTGCAAAAAGCCCTCGCAGGTACAGAAAATGAAGCTGCTCCGCCCGAAAGCGGATTTGCGGGGAACAGCGAGAATCGGCAGGGGCGGACAATTGCGGATTCACGGGACAGGAGCGAGCGAAGCCAAAATCGGACGCTCGCCGCGCCGTTTGACGCACCGCCGGAAATTATCATGTCGCCGCGCGAGGCAATGATGCTCCCTTCCGAAGAAGTCCCTGCCGAAGCCGCAATCGGCAGAATTTCGGCGGAAATCATTGCCGAATATCCGCCGGGAATTGCACTTCTCGTCCCGGGCGAAAAAATAAAACAACCCGCCGGTCGTAAAACCGTGCGGGTTGTGAAAACATAGCAATTTGGTTTTGCGTATAACGCGAATCAAGGGCAGGAAATAACGCCTCGCCTATGCCTTGTAAACGGCTCGCTCGATGTCGTTTTGCTTCGCAAAACAACCGGTCGCTCGCCACAAGGCATTTACGGCGAGGCGTTATCCTGAACTCTTGATTCGCGTGTATAGTGAATCAATTTGATTTGGAATCATGCGCCGGAAACGGTAAGCGCAGCCGGTGATGTTGAACTCCAAGGGGGATGCTGCTCTTGAGAATTATCGGGAGCGGGTATCGCGGGTTGCCTGTCAATGGGTGAAATCTCGGCCGGTGCAATTACTTCGGGGATTGTTAATTGCTCTTGTTCCGGTATTTGCTGTCGCAGTAACTGCTCGTATTCGCGTGCGGCGTCTTGTTCTGCGGTGCGTACTTGAATTAACTCGGTCAAGCCGTCCAATGCTTCGGCGGCAAAAATGCCTTCGCTTGCCAGATACTCCAAATTCGCTTCGATTGTTTGCAGTGTAAAGAGGCTCATGTTTTCCAAGTTGAAGTCAAGTATATGGTATGAAATGGCGTAATCGTCGCTGCCGGCTTCAACAATTTCATCCTGCACTATCATTGTATATCCCGCTTCCAACGGCATAGCCTCTTGAGTTTCGCCGACACCGCGTACCGTTCCGTGACCGGACAACATGGTTACGGCAATGCTGTCCGATGTGACTTGCCCGATGGTAAACATAGTTCCTTCCACTATTATGCCGGTAGCACCGATTAACGCCTCAACGCTGCGGCCGTCTGTATGTTCAAAAACATGCACGGAAATATCACCGTTTATAAATGAAACGGTCAAACGTCTGCTTCCGTATGCGGCGATTCTTACATTACTGCGTTCGTTCATATCTACGCTTCCGTTGCGGTCAAGGCACAGAACGGCGGTAGTATCCGCTCCGGTAGATATTACGCTGCCGGAACGGAAGCGTAACCCCTCATTCGGAATAATCCTGACGGGCGTTCCGTTTGTCGCGGAAATATTGTCGCCTTCAATTCGCTCCAAAATAACTCGGCTTGCGATGTAGTCTGCATGTGCGGTAGCAGCGACCGAACTTAACACTACGCACAGGCTCAGAAACAGTGCAAATTGCTTCTTCATAACATTCCTCCGTGACGCGAATCAAGGGTTTGATTCGCATCTCTAATGTAATTTTTCTGACCATGTTATTGCCTGTATCGGCGATAATCAACGCATCACCCGATACATATACGTCGTGCGGAAAATGAAACCGCGCTTCATTTAATACACCGTCCGCGTAACCGGGATATTCGCCCGCTATTGTAAAAACTTCCGCTGTGGGCAAGTGAATCGCGCGGATTGCATGATTCGCGCTGTCTGCCACAATTAAATATTCGTTCCGCAACGCCAAACCTGCAGGCAAGTTAAACATGGCGTCGTACCCGTTTGCAAAACCGCCCGTCGGTTGGTATTCCCATGTATTTTCAGCATCTTCCGGACGCTGATAAAAGCCCGCTAACGTTCCGACCCGGTCGTCATTTATGAATCGAATAAGATGATTGCCGGAATCCGCAACGAAAATTATTCCGTCTTCGCTTACAGCAATGCCCATAGGGTGGTTGAACAACGCGCTGTCGTTGCAATACCCCGATTCTCCCGCGATTCCCGCGACGGTAGTAACATATCCGAAAGTGTCAATTCTGCGAATCACGTTATTGCCCGTGTCCGCAACATAGATATTTCCGTCGGCGGATAACGCAAGCGCGGAAGGGTAGAAAAACATTGCATCCGTACCGTTTTCGTAGCCCGCGCCGTTTCCTCCCGCGAACGTAAATACATAACCGTCGTAAATAACTCTTATCGCATGATTCGAACGGTCTGCAATAAAAATTCGCCCGTCGGAAGCTCGTACCGCAGATGTCGGGCGATTAAATAACGCTGAATCTCCGTCACGAAAAAATCCCTGCTGAAATCCCGCTTCATCCCGCATGAGGGTGTCTCCCGCAACGCGATGTATTTCGCCGGAGGAGTCGATTCTGCGAATCAGATTATTGTACGTATCCAATACATACAAATCACCGTTTTCTCCGCTGAAAACGCCCATCGGTTGAGTAAATTGGTTGCATGTGTAACCGGAGCTTCCTGTTCCCGCCACTGTTACGACAGTATATTCCGCGCACAACAACGACAACAATAAAAAAATAATTCCCATTAAAACTCATCCTTTCGTAACGCGAATCAAGAGTTCAAAATAGCAACTCGCCGTAAATGCCTTGTGGCGAGCGACCGGTCTTTTTTTTCGGATGATTTTCCCGAAAAAAAGACATTGAGCGAGCCGTTTACAAGGCATAGGCGAGATGTTATTTCCTACCCTTGATTCGCGTTCGTAATGTTCACCTCGAATCGGTCGAGTCGAATCCTGCCGCCTTCGTGCCTGTATAAGTCCGCCGTCCAAGCGTATCCGTCACCACCCCAAACCCATAAATACCCGTGTTCGTCCTGCGCTGTTGAAACATTCCCCCAAGCCATGATGTATTCAAAAACTACATCGGGCTTTATTTTTGTCGGGGAGGTTCGTCTTTCCCTTGTACCGTCACCTAACTGCCCGAACTCATTATTTCCCCACGCCCACAAATTGCCGTGTATATCCAAAGCCAAAGTATGCATGTCCCCCGCCGAAACAGCATAAATATCCTCCTTAATCAGTACAGGCGAATTCGAAGATAATCGGCTTCGAGTGCCGTTGCCCAGTTGACCGAAAGCATTATTCCCCCATGCATACAAATGCCCGTCAAACGTTACGGCGAACGAATGAGATTCACCCGCCGAAGCAGACCGCACAGCTAAACCGTCCAAGGCCTCCGGTATCGTCACCGGACGATTGTGATTAACCAGCATTTCCCCATCAAAAATTACCGGTTCGCAATATACCACGACGGCACCATCACCTGTTTGCCCGTGGTTATTCAGCCCCCACGCAAAAAGATTACCGTCGGTATCCGTCATAAGCGTGTGGTATCTGCCTGCGGCAACGCTGTGCACTCGTGCCGCTACTCTCACCCTGTCACGGTATTCTGCGGTTGTTCCGCTGCCCAACTGACCGTATTCATTATCTCCCCACGCCCACAATACGCCGCCTGTAGTTATTGCAACCGTATGTGCATTGCCCGTTGCAACAGTCGCCCAACGGACATTTTCAAATATTTGTATCGGTTGAGAATTTTCCGAGATGTGTTCCCACGCCCATAAATAACCGCTTGTATCTATAATCATTGCGGAATCAAAACCCGCCGCAACATATCTCACGGAAAAAGGCAAATTTGCCGGACGGGGCGGCCCGGTATCATCCCAAATCCACAGCGCACCGTTTGAATCCACTGCCATGCTGTGCATGTAACCGGCGGCGACCTGAGAAACAGAACCCGTTATTTTTTCGCCGACCCCGTTATTAAACTGCCAAACATATCCGTCCGAATCCAATGCCAAGCTGTGATAACCGCCCGCCGACACTTCCGTTACCGCGTCCATGATTCGCACGGGAATATTTTGACCCGAATATCCCCAAGTCCACATGCCGCCGTCTTGCGTTACGGCCACAGAATGAAAATCTCCCGCCGCAATAAACGCGACGTTTTCCATTATTTTGACGGGTTCACTGCTGCCGACATTTGTTCCGTTTCCCAACTGCCCGGACTCATTGCCGCCCCATGTCCATAAATCCCCGTTTTGCGCCAGCTTCATCGAATGATATTGCCCCGCCGCCATCATAGACTGCACCGGAAGCTCAAGTACGTGCGCCGGCGAACTTTCGAAAATAACGGGGATTATTTCACCTTGCCCCCATATTTTCAAATTTCCGAGCATATCAACAGATATGCTGCGTCCCTGCGTATCGTAATGTATTCCGCCCACCGAAATACTGCGAACGGATTCCGATATAGAAGCAGGTACATTAACCGCCGAGTGAGTTAAATTGTGAGGGTCTGCCTGACCGTATGTATTGCGCCCCCACGACAGCAGATTCCCTTCCGAACATATTGCCATTGAGTTATTAC
The DNA here is from genome assembly GCA_009781765.1 of Defluviitaleaceae bacterium. Lineage (GTDB taxonomy): Bacteria > Bacillota > Clostridia > Lachnospirales > WQUN01 > WQVC01. Next base: position 32,712 of record WQVC01000003.1, read on the forward strand.
CGCCCGCCGCAATCGCCGTAAGATTGCCGATACCCGGCACTTGTTCCGGGGTGCGCCGAGTAAAACCGTCGCCGAAGCCCAGCTGCCCGTATTGATTATGCCCCCATGAATACAAATTTCCGTCGGGGCATATCGCCAAAGTATGATACGCGCCCCCTGCAACGGCAACAAATTGCCCGGGTACTGTTGTCGGACGGCTGACATATACACCTTCCGAATCAAAACCTAACCGACCGAGGTCGTTATGCCCCCATGCCCGTAAACTGTTGTCGGACAATATTGCAAGCGAGTGGTCTTGTCCTGCCGAAACATATATAACGTCGTTCATTATTTTTATCGGATGCCCACGGGTTTGAGTTGTTTCGTCACCGACCTGCCCGTATGAATTATATCCCCACGCCCATAAGTCCCCGGCATATGTCAACGCCAGAACATGCCCCCAACCTGCCGAAACAGATTGGACGTTCTGCAAACCCTCAACCCTTCGGGGAACATTGCGAAAACCTTCAACGTCAAAACCCAACTGCCCGAACATGTTATTTCCCCATGCCCATAAATAGCTTTCGTTGCAAATTGCTAATGAAAAATACATTCCGCAGGCAACATATTTGACGGAATCCATAATTTTTACAGGATGTTCGCGGTCGGTTACAGTTCCGTCGCCGAGCTGCCCGAAATTATTCTCGCCCCACGCCCATAAAGCACCGTCGCTGTCTAATGCCAACGATTGACGATATCCCGAAGCCGCCATGATAATGCCGCTAAGTTCATCATCATCCGCCGAAAACAGCATAAGCACGGCAAATGTCGCAATAAGAACAACCGACAGGGCAGCTGCCGCGACGAACCTCCTGCGTCTTTTACGCGGCGGGTTTGCTTCGGCCGGAAGAGAAGTACCGGTATCCGGCATGTCAACTTCCGCTGTGAAGCCGCCGGTTTCCGAATTATTGGTTTCGGTTATGAAATCGCCGGTTTTCGAATTATCGGTTTCAGTTATGAAATCTCCGGTTTTCGAATTATCGGCTTCGGAGTTGTCCGAATCGTCGGCTTCCGCAACGGGTTCGACCGGTTCGAGAACGCGCTCTTTCTTGTAAGTGTTGATTCTTGCCGCGAACGGTTCGCCTTCTGTGTTGTCCGCATATCTGACGGCATATATAAATGCCCCCGCGAGAAAGTCTGCTATGTTTGCGGGTTCTTTGCCCGCTTTCAAATCAGACTTTTTTATGTTGTTGATGCTGTCAATCACTACGTCATCTGCAATGTTATCGTCGTTCACAATCGTTTCGCAAACGGCGGCTGTCAACAAACCGATTCGGCTCGGATTGATTAGCGGCTGAATAATATCCGCGTCAAAACGCGAGGATACCTCTTTGGGGTTTGCGCTGACAGCGGCTTCGCGCAATTGATGCGCAACGTCGTCGCGGCAGTTGAACCATCGTGACGCTTGCGTGTCGCTGACCTTGGTCGACGCATACGATTCTTCAAGTGTACATAAAAGCTCCAGATGCAATCGCCGTTGATACTTTGCGCGTGTAATGCCCCACAGCAGAATTTTTGCAAATGTTCCGTAACAGTGGCGCATCACATTATCCCCCCGCCGAATCAAATATAGCGAACGGGCTTCTCAAGTGCGTTCGCTATAATCAACATCAAAACAGATTTTATCTCAATTTAATCCAAAATACAAGCTATGCGCAAACCGCAATATTTCGAGGAATGTCGGCACAAGTCTTGAGACGATTCCCGGAAAAATTCCAGGAAAAATTCCAGGAACGGTTCCGGATATCAGCGTATGACACTTGCGATATACTTGCCCTGCAACCGAGAAATCAAGCAGTCGCTTCCATGCCAAAGGACGTTGTTTGCCACCTCAGGAAGGGGTTTCCCGAAACTGACCGCACCGCTCCGTGCCGAAGCCGCTGTAAAACGGTTGCATGTAACACCTGCTTTACCGTACCAATGCAACATCACGCACAACCCCCGCCGCAATAGTATGAAAGAGGGCAGATGCGTTCGGACACGGCCGACCGGATGCTGACGCCCATGTGCACACCTTTCATATGAAGCGGCAACGCGGAGCGAAAGCTCTGCACACCCGAAGTTCCCGGGACTTCGGTTACTTAATGAAACGAATCAAGCAAACCACATAATCAAAACTTAACCGGGGCGTGTTCCCACATCCGCTAACGCCGGTACGATATGTCGGCAAAAGGCGACTGCTTTCTCGAAATTTTCGGGAGAGCCGGTCGTTTTTTTGCGCAATCAGCACTCATTCATGCTATAATCAGGCAAATTGACAAGGAGTGACTGGATTATGACTGAGATGGTTTTGCAAACAAGAGTCCTTCCCGAACCTTTGTTCAGCCTTATTTCTTCTGACAGTGTGAAAATCCGTGAGGATAATAACGGCGAAATCCGTTTGATACCTGTAAAAGAAGCCTCAATAAGCAGTTGCCCGTTTTTAGGCATGTATACCGACGGAAAGCTCACCATCAACGGTTATCTCGAAAGAAAGCGCGCGGACAAGAGGTTGGAGCTTTGAAAATATACGTGTTAGACGCTTGCGCTGTCATTGCTGCTTTATCAAACGAAAAAGGTGCGGATAAAGTAGAGGCCGCTTACAACGAAGCATCTTCCGGCAATGCAAGAATTATTATAAATATAGTCAATCTGTTGGAAGTTTATTACGACGATTACCGCATTCACGGTAAAGAATCGGCTGATAAAATGGTAGAAAGTATCATGGCATCACAAACTACTGTTGTTTCGGAAATCAAGCAAGATGTTTTTGCGGAAGCCGGAAGGTTGAAAGCAAATTACAGAATTTCTTTAGCCGATGCGTTTGCGTTAGCACAGGCAAAAGTTACTAAAGGCGTACTGTTGACATCCGACCACCATGAGTTTGACGTCATTGAAGCAAATGAACCTGTTCAATTTCTGTGGATAAGGTAGATAGGTTTGCAGTTTTTAAAATATTATGTTAAAATCCGGGTGAAACAAAAAACCATAACGGCTGTGCGGGTGCTGAAACACCCAAACAGCGAACACAGGGGATACCTACAACATCACCTGCGCACAAGGCAAAAGCCTTTCATTATGGCAGACACAGTTTAACACGACTCTCCGATTTGTTCAATTGAACTCTTGTGAACTTTTGCGGACGCTTGCGGACTCTTGCATACACCCACCCACCCGGGTTATGCGGAGTTCTCTTGCAGGGCTTTGTGTTACTTTGTTTCCGGGGCGTGTCCTTAGCTTGTACATACCAAGCTCGCAGGTGTGGCAGATTTTTTGCCGTCCCTGCGGTTTTTTTGTTTTCGCGGAAGGCGGACGCATCGTGGTGCGTTCCGCCTCCGCGCACTTTTTTTCAGGAGTGATTCGGTATGAACAAAACAGACCTCGCCTACTCGGCAGGGTTTCGCCGTAAAATGGGCTTGCGCGTAAGGCAATTGCGTGAAAGCAGAAACATGTCGCAATCGGCTTTGGCAAAGCAACTGCGGATACGCCCAAGCTTTTTGCAAATGATTGAAAGCGGAAGCCGGGAGGCCACGACATATATATGTCTGCTGCTGCACAGGATTTTTGACGTATCATTACAATACATAATTACCGGGAAAGAAACGGGTGAAAAGTACGCCAAATGAGGAAGTACGCGCTATACTGCGGATTTTTCCAACAATTCGTTCAAGCGGGATTCGGATACTCCCGCTTTTGCCGCTATTGTTTTCACCTGCGCGAACGGTATGCCGGATTGCAACGCAAAAAGGAGAGTTTCCTCTTTGCCTCTGGCTTCGCCTTTGGCCTCGCCTCTGGCTTCGCCTTTGGCTTCGCCTTCTGCCAAGCCCTCCATTCGCAGTTGCGTTGCGTAGTCGAAAATAATCCGCTTGTATTCCATGATGAACCTCTCCTTTTCGATATATCCGGGCAAATAGCCTTTTTTTATGCTTTCGAGCCGCGAGGTTTCAAATGCGGCATCTTTTGTTGCGCCGCTTGCGATGCATTCGTCAAAAATTTTGTAGAAAAATGAGTAGCCGGCAAGAGCATTTTTTGTGTTTCCGGCTTCGGCGGCGGTGAGTTCTTCGTAGTGAATGCTTACAATTTTTACCGCTACGTCGATTTTTATGCTTTCAGAGTGCAACGTAAAAGTCGAAACCTCGTTTTTCAACTCGCGTGTGCCGTTGTACACAACGTAAAACTCCGGTACGGGAAAATTTTCAATTTTTCGCCCGCCGTAAAGATTTGTACCGGTGGTTTTCAGCCATAATTGCAAAAGCTCGGCATAGTACAGGAACAGCCGAAACGCCATATTCGGGTTCAGCGTAGATTGATGCTCGATTAAAATTATCAAGCGTCCGTCTTTCGTTACAAATGAAACGTCGTTTCGGAGGAGACGAATTGCAAATTCCGATTCGAGGTCGAACGGGGTTAATTCGTCGGGTGAAATCGGGGCGTCCGCGCCTCGACATCGTTGGAGAAGATACACAAAATTCTCCGGGATTTTAAAAATGCCGCGAAACATGGTGTCCTTATGCGCAGGACGCAGTGATTTTGCTTCGGTTTCGATGGCGAATCCCCTCCCCTCGGTCGAATTGTATTTTGTAATTGTCGCATCGTCAAGAGGCGTGTTCCCACTTGCGATAATGCTGAGACGGGTGTTAGCGGAAGCGGCAACGCGCCCTAAACGATTTCTCAAAGTTTTCTCAAAGTTCTGAAATATGCGGCGAAGCATCTTTATAACCCGCATAAACACTGCGGTTTATGCGTCCTAAAGATTTTCTGAAACAATGTTAAACGAAAGCTAAACACAAGCGGCATCGTGCCGGGTAGAATCCTTTCAAATCAAACCAAGCAACGCGACGGAAAGAAAGGAGGCACGAGCAATGCGAATCCGCAGAAGAATTTGCATCGTAATGCGCTGTTGCGGCAAGCACAGCGAACACCTTCGAGAAGTCTGAAACAGTCTTGCTCCACCCCCAAGAGCTCGAAAAATTGATTCACTGTAACGTTAAAAATAGGTTTACATCTAATGAAAATGAAAAGGAGAATGAACCATGACGAAAACAACAAGAAACGAACTCGGCAAAAAACTTGCCCTCTTATTAGTAATATGTATGCTTTCAGCCCATTTGCCCGTGTTTACAATGACAATACACGCGGCGGGCGCACCTAACCCGACGCCCATATCAACAGGAAGCGGCACGGCAAACGACCCGTTTATAATTCGCACGGCGGACGAACTGGCATATATGGCACAGCGCGTAAATGCGCGGGACACTCGGTACAGCAGGGGACATTTCAGGCTTGCTAACGATATAAACTTATCCGCTTACGGCGCAGGTTGGAATAACGGCAGAGGGTGGATGCCGATTGGTGCTAATCAAAGCACTAACGGCGCGCCGTTTTCAGGAGTATTTGACGGCGGGAATCACACAATATACAGTTTATACGTGAACCATCCGGCCAACCGCCCCGGAGTTATTTATGGTGATATTATCCACGTGGGGCTGTTTGCTTCCGTTTACAATGGCACAGTAAAAAATCTTAATGTTGAAGGTGTGGTTATAGCTACAGGACATGCTGCGGTTGGCGGGGTAGTCGGTTGCCTTAGCGGCATTGAAGCTGAACTGATTAACGTACACTTTGACGGTATTGTTCGAGGCCGACATGGGGTGGGAGGAGTAGTTGGTTTTATGGTTGCGAATTCGATTACTACTTCACCGCAAGTCATAAACAGCTCTTCGAGGGGAGAAGTCACCGCTGATGAGTTAGTGGGAGGAATAGTCGGCAGAATGTTCGGAGGCACTATCGACACCACCTCTTCAAATGCTATCGTTGTCGGAAATCGCAATGTTGGCGGGATAGCCGGTTGGATTGACCGAGGACGTGTAACAAACAGTGTCGCGCTTAATCCTTTTGTGCAAGCCAATGAAGCCACTACCGTTGGTGTCTTTACCGCAGACGTTGGGCGTGTTATAGGGCATATGAGCGTTAGTGCGACCCTCTACGGCAATCGCGCCCTCGCCAACATGGGAACAAACGGCGGAACACCCTTCCCGACGCCGCCCGAAATTTACAATGTACACAACAACCGAAACGGCGCGGATTGGGGAGGCATTGTAGTCGGTACGGCGGCCGGACTCCCCGGCGAAATAGTGGAAGTACCGGTATCGTTTATCGGCAACCCGGGCATCGCAGGGTTTAATTTGACCCTCGGGTTTGACAGCCGCCTTGTAACGCCTCTTGCTGTTACCCGCAGCGATTCGCTCGGCGGAGCGGTGTTTATCGCAAACATCAACGAAAACAATGACGACACAATAGCCGTTGTTTGGGCAAGCACCTACGACGTTCGCGCGTCGGAACTCTTTACAATTCGCTTTCGCATAAACGATATAACTATGGACGGCGATGACATAATAACGCCCGTTCCGGTATCCGTCATCGACGCGCTTACCGAAAGCAGGGCAGACCTTGCCCCGCAGGAACACGGCGGTCATATCAGAATCACAAGCCCCGGCGCGATTGGCTTATTATGGGGCGATGTGAATGTTGACGGCGTGGTCGATACCTTGGACATCACCCTGTTAGCGCAGCATTTGGCGGGAGTTCCGGGCAGCCGCCCCTGCGATACGGGACTCAGACTTGCCGATGTAGACCGAAACAACCGCGTAAATGTCGGCGACCTTATTCTTATTGCGCAGTATGTAGCCGACTGGGACAACAGCAGAGGAATACAGCTGGGCATTCCGCAATAAAGCAATGATTCCCGGAAAGATTGAGTCGGGCTGAACCGCATATGGCTCGGTGCAATGTGAATTGCGCCGAGCCTTCCGCCCGGCGGAAACTGTTAAAACGGAGGCTGATTATGAAGAAAATATTGACCCCCCGATTGAAGTTTGCCCTGCAAACTCCAATCACCCCCCTAAAATGGGGGATTGCGACACCAACCTTGCGGAAAGGTTTAATTGGTGTCGCAATATTTGCGGGCTTGTTTTTGGTTTTCTTGTTCGTTATGTCGCCGCAGATAACAATGGCGACCGCTCCCGAGATTTACATAACCGTGAATGACGGCGTAAACCCGGGCGAATATGAAGCAGTGGTTTCGGTGCGAAATAACCCCGGCATTTCTGCATACAATCTCGGAATAAAATTCGACAACACCGTGCTGACCCCGTTATCCGTGAGGGAAGGCAACGCTTTCACAAGCGGCATGGTATTCATCTCAAATATCACGGGTGCATCCGAAGCGGAAATGGCAAATGCAGATGTGGTAACTGCCGTTTGGGCTTCGGCACGAGACGACTCCGGCGACGGCGTTCTTTATACTGTATTGTTTCGCGCAGATTCCGGCGCAACCGGACGCACCGAACTGATTATGTATTCCCGAGGCGCAAATAACGCGGCGGGTCATTTTGAAAATTTCATTTTAACCGGAGCAACCATTCAATTTTCCGGCGGTATGCTGTTGCCGATTATCATAGGTGTAATCGCGGCACTTGCAGTAATTGCAGCAGTTCTTTCTGTTATCATCGTGCGCAAACGCCGAAAAAATAAAGCCGGTTTAACCGCAAATCAATAACCTTGATTCGCGGTTAAACCGGCCCCCAATTAACAAGCACCCATGAATCGCCGTCGCGGTGCAATATCCACTTCCAATAGGGATGAAGCCCGGGACCGCCGCCGGGCATCGTGCCGCCGGCAGAACCTGCTTGCCGGCTTACATACAAATCGGAAAATAAAACAATTGTTGTGCCTGTATCGCGACCGCTTATTTCAATCTCCCGGTCGGATGCTTCTTCGTCGTACCGCAAACTGAGAAGCTCGCAACCTCGGAAAGAATTTATAAAATGCGCCGTTACGAGTTCTGTTGCCGCCTCGATTTCCTCCGGCGAAAATATATTTGACGCGCCAATGTCAATTTGCACGTTATCAATTATCCCCGGTTCAAGAGCCGACATTTCCTCGCAAGCTGCAAAAAAAATGCACAGAGCAACCATGCAAATTATAAAACTTATTTTTTTCAATTTAACGTTCCTTTCAATTCACAGCATTTGTTTTATTTTTCGCCTTTACGGCTCTCAGCCTCCGATATTACCTTCACAGCTTCGAGGGCGCGTGTCGCCTCCGACACGCGCCCCCGGCGTTCACCGTGCGCTTTGCGCACTAATCGACCCCTGAAAATCCGTATTTTCGCATATGCCGCATCTCGGAAACCGACCTGAAACCGCCGGTTTCCTGCGATGCGACACAGCAATGGCGGGCGTTCTTTGCCCGCACCCTCAAATCGGGTTTTCGGGGGTCGCTTCTAATAATCCTCTTCGAACGTTTCCGCAGCTCGCGCAACCGTCGGATAGTACAACTCGTCGTCATCATCATCGTCGCCGTAACCGGGCGCGTTTTCAACTTCAATCGAGCGATAAACGGGCATTCCCGTGCCGGCGGGAATAAGTTGCCCGATAATTACGTTTTCTTTGAGACCGATTAAGCGGTCTTCTTTTCCGCGAATGGCGGCCTCTGTGAGAACGCGCGTGGTTTCTTGGAACGACGCGGCGGAAAGGAACGAATCTGTTGCAAGCGACGCCTTGGTTATGCCCAAAAGTACGCGCGTACCGGTTGCGGGTTCGCCGCCTTTTTCAACGGTTTCCTTGTTGATGTCCTCAAATTCGAGCCAGTCGATGAGCGACCCGGGAAGTAAATCGGTATCACCGTTTTCTTCAACTTTGATGCGCTTGAGCATCTGGCGCACAATAACTTCGATGTGTTTATCGTTGATGTCTACGCCGTGCAGGTCGTACACGCGCTGAACCTCTTGCAACATGTAGTCCTGTACGCCGCGCAAACCTTTTATTTTCAAAATATCGTGGGGATAAATGCTGCCCTCGGTAAGCTCGCTTCCGGCCTCAACAACTTGGCCGTTAAAAACTTTTATGCGCGAACCATAGGGAATAAGATACGCTTTTTCTTCGCCGGATTCGTCGCTCGTGATAATTACTTCGCGTTTTTTCTTGCTGTCGGAAACGGCAACGCGACCGGCAAATTCGGCGATAATTGCAAGCCCTTTGGGCTTACGCGCCTCGAAAATTTCTTCAACGCGAGGCAGCCCCTTTGTGATGTCGTCGCTTGTTGCAACGCCGCCCACTTGGAACGTGCGCATGGTAAGCTGCGTACCGGGTTCGCCGATGGATTGCGCCGCGATAATTCCGACGGACTCACCGATGCGAACAATGCGACCGCTGGCCATGTTCGCGCCGTAGCATTTCGAGCAAAGCCCGATGCGACTGCGGCATGTTAAAACCGTGCGCACAAGAACTTCCGTAATGCCGGCGGCTTCAACGGCGTCGGCTTGGTCGGGAGAAATAAGCGCGTCGGCTTCCGCCAAAATTTCGCCGGTTTCCGGATGCACTACGTTCTCAATCGCCCAACGCCCGCGAATACGGTCAACGAGGGGTTCGATAATTTCTTCGCCGTCAACAAACGCATGAACATACATGCCCGGTTTTTCCGGTTCGTCTTTGCAGCAATCTTCTTCGCGAATAATAATATCTTGCGAAACGTCAACCATGCGGCGCGTCAAATATCCCGAGTCCGCCGTACGCAAGGCCGTATCGGAAAGCCCTTTCCGCGCCGAGTGACCGGAAATGAAATATTCCAAAACGGTAAGACCCTCGCGATAATTCGAACGCACGGGAATTTCCAGCGTTTTACCTGTGGGGCTTGCCAAAAGTCCGCGCATACCCGCCATTTGCTTCATTTGAATTTTCGAACCTCTCGCGCCGGAATCAAGCATCATGTAAACGCTGTTATCCTGCGAAAGATTTTCCATCAAATCGTCGGTAACTTTGTCGGCGGCGTCTGCCCAAACCTGCAAAACTTTATCGCGACGTTCGTCGTCGGTCATAAGCCCGCGGTAGAACATTTTATAAATGCCTTCGACGGAATTATCGGCGTCCTCAAGAATTTTCGCCTTCGTGCCGGGTACCTCCATGTCGGTAACGGACACGGAAAGCGCGGATTGCGTTGCAAAACGGAAGCCCAAATCCTTGATATTGTCGAGCGTAACCGAGGTATCAACGCTGCCGTACTTATTGATACAACGGTTTACGATGCGCGAAAGCATTTTATTATTAACAAGGCAGTTGACCTCGTAAGAAAATTTATCGACGGCGCGGTCAACAAAACCTAAATCCTGCGGAATCGCCTGGTTAAAAATCACGCGCCCCGGAGTGGTTTCAACGATTCGCGATTCGCCGGTTTCGGAATCAACGCGGCGCACTTTAATTTTTGCGTGCAAATGAGCTTCGCCGTTGCTCCACGCCAAAACGGCCTCTTCGTCGAAGGCGAAAATTTTGCCCTCGCCTTTTCTTCCGTCGCGCGCGAGGGTCAAATAATAAATCCCCAAAACCATGTCCTTTGTAGGCACGGTAATCGGCATACCGTCGGAAGGTTTCAATAAATTGTTCGGCGCAAGCAAAAGGAAGCGACATTCCGCCTGCGCTTCAACCGACAGCGGCACGTGAACCGCCATTTGGTCGCCGTCGAAGTCGGCGTTGTAAGCGGCGCAAACAAGCGGATGTAACATCAACGCGCGTCCTTCAACAAGCACCGGCTCAAACGCCTGAATCCCGAGCCTGTGAAGGGTCGGTGCGCGGTTAAGCATGATGGGATGTTCTTTAATTACATCTTCGAGTGCGTCCCAAACTTTCGATTCGAGTTTTTCGACCATGCGTTTCGCAGATTTTATATTATGCGCGTCGCCGTCGGCAACGAGCTTTTTCATAACGAAGGGCTTGAACAGCTCGATTGCCATTTCGCGCGGCAATCCGCATTGATAAATTTTCAGCTTCGGCCCGACAACAATTACCGAACGCCCGGAGTAGTCCACGCGCTTGCCGAGCAGGTTTTGGCGGAAACGCCCCTGCTTTCCGGTAAGCAAATCGGAAAGCGATTTTAATGCGCGGTTGCCCGGCCCGGTAACGGGACGACCGCGACGCCCGTTGTTAATCAGCGCGTCAACGGCCTCTTGGAGCATACGTTTTTCGTTGCGCACGATGATGTTCGGTGCGCCGAGGTCAAGCAAACGCTTTAAGCGATTATTTCTGTTTATTACGCGGCGATACAGGTCGTTCAAATCGGACGTCGCGAAACGACCGCCGTCAAGCTGCACCATCGGGCGCAAGTCCGGCGGAATAACGGGAATCGCGTCGCAAATCATCCACTCCGGCTTGTTACCGGAAAGGCGAAACGACTCGATTACCTCTAATTTTTTGATATAACGAATCCGCTTTTGCCCGGTTGCATCTTTGAGAAGCTCTTTCAGCTCCTCGCTTTCGCCTTCGAGGTCGATTGCAAGCAGAAGCTCTTTGACGGCTTCCGCGCCCATGCCGACGCGAAACGTGGGAACACGTTGCGTTCCGACTGTGCGCCATTGCCCGTGTTCTTCAAGGGCGTCGCGATATTCCTTCTCCGTGAGCAACGCTTTTACCTGAAGCGGGGTGTCGCCGCCGTCGAGAACAACGTACGCGGCAAAATACAGAATTTTTTCAAGCGCGCGGGGCGACATGCCCAAAATAAGCCCCATGCGACTCGGGATTCCGCGAAAATACCAGATATGCGAAACCGGTGCGGCAAGCTCAATATGCCCCATGCGCTCGCGGCGAACTTTGCTTTTCGTAACTTCAACGCCGCAACGGTCGCAAACAACGCCTTTATAACGAATGCGTTTATATTTTCCGCAGTGACATTCCCAGTCCTTGTTCGGGCCGAAAATGCGTTCGCAAAACAGCCCGTCGCGTTCGGGTTTAAGTGTGCGGTAGTTAATTGTTTCGGGTTTTTTTACCTCGCCGCGACTCCATTCGCGGATTTTTTCCGGCGAGGCAAGGCCTATTTTTATTGAGGAAAACGACATTGCCTGCGACCGTTCCTGCTGTCTTTCCGGCTTGTAATCCATATCAGTTACCCTCCGCTTCTAAAATTTCAAACTCGTCGTCGGGTATTTCGGCATCAAAGTCGTCGCCGAGCAAATCTTCTTCGAGGTCGAAAACCGCATCCTCTTCGATAAGCTCGTCGTGAAGTTCGTCGGATAATTCATCGGGAAGCGCGGCGGTATCCTCGGAAGTTTCGGCGATTTTTGATGCATCTTCGGTGATGTCAACCTCAAGCATCGGTTCGCCCTCCGGCTCATCTTCGACGTCGCTGTCAGGCGGCAAATCCTCGGCTTCTTCACGGGCGGACTTTACGGAACGCCGGATAAAGCCGTGGTCTTTGTCGGATTCAAGCCCTTCCATGTTTACATCAACGTTAAGCTCTTCGCCGTCCTCCACGGATTCCTTAATCACAACCTCCGTGTCGTCCTCCATGAGAACTTTCACATCAAGGCACAACGCTTGCAGCTCTTTGAGCAAAACTTTAAACGATTCCGGCACGCCCGGCTCAGGAATATTTTCGCCCTTAACAATCGCTTCGTAAGTTTTTACGCGCCCGACGATATCGTCGGATTTAACCGTGAGAATTTCTTGCAGAGTGTAGCTTGCGCCGTACGCTTCCAACGCCCAAACTTCCATCTCGCCGAAGCGTTGCCCGCCGAACTGCGCTTTTCCGCCTAACGGCTGTTGCGTAACGAGGGAGTACGGCCCGGTTGAACGCGCATGAATTTTATCGTCAACAAGATGGTGCAGTTTCAAATAATGCATGAACCCGACGGTGATGGGGTTATCAAATTCCTCGCCGCTTCGACCGTCGCGCACAGTGAGTTTTCCGTCGCGCGAAATCGGAACGCCGAACCACTCGTCGCGATTTTCCATATTTTTTTCCAAATCCGCAAAGATTTCCGCATCAAGAATGTCGCGCCATTTTTGCGCAAATTCGTCCCAGTTCATATTTACATAATCGTTTGCGAGGTCGAGGGTATCCATGATGTCGATTTCGTTCGCGCCGTCGAAAACCGGCGTCGCCGCTTTCCAACCGAGACACTTTGCCGCAAGCCCTAAGTGAACCTCCAAGACCTGCCCGATGTTCATGCGCGACGGTACGCCGAGGGGATTTAACACGATGTCGAGCGGGCGTCCGTTGGGAAGGAACGGCATGTCTTCCACGGGAAGCACTTTTGCGATAACGCCCTTGTTGCCGTGACGCCCCGCCATTTTGTCGCCGACGGAAATTTTGCGTTTTTGCGCGATGTACACGCGCACGAGTTGGTTCACGCCGGGAGGAAGCTCGTCGCGCTTCGCGCCGGGCGCAAGGTCGCTGCGGTTGTCGCGGGTGAAAACTTTAACGTCAACAACGATTCCGCTTTCGCCGTGGGGTACACGAAGGGAAGTGTCGCGAACTTCGCGAGCTTTTTCGCCGAAAATTGCGCGAAGAAGACGCTCTTCGGCGGTAAGTTCCGTTTCGCCTTTGGGCGTAACTTTGCCCACTAAAATATCATTCGGCCCGACTTCCGCACCGATGCGAATTATTCCGTCTTCGTCCAAATCTTTCATTGCGTCGTCACCGACGTTGGGGATGTCGCGGGTGATTTCCTCCGGCCCGAGCTTTGTATCGCGGGCTTCGGCTTCGTATTCTTCGATGTGAATCGACGTGTAAATATCATCGCGAACGAGATTTTCGCTGAGCAAAATCGCGTCCTCGTAGTTGTAGCCTTCCCACGCCATGAACCCGATGAGCGGATTTTTTCCCAAGGCGAGTTCGCCCATATCGGTGGAAGGACCGTCGGCGATTACCTGCCCCGCTTCGATGCGTTGCCCTTTCGACACGATGGGTCGATGATTTATGCACGTTCCCTGATTGGAACGCATGAATTTCGTCATTTTGTGACGCACAAGCGCGCCGTTGTCGTCGCGAATATGCACGTAACTTGCCGTGACTTCTTCAACAACGCCGGCAACCCCGGACGTTACAACCACGCCGGAATCTTTAGCGACTTTGTATTCCATGCCGGTTCCGACAACGGGCGATTCCGTAACCATAAGCGGCACGGCTTGGCGTTGCATGTTCGAACCCATCAGCGCGCGCGAAACGTCGTCGTTTTCGAGGAAGGGAATTAACGCCGTTGCAACGGATACAATTTGCTTGGGCGATACGTCCATAAGGTCGATTTTCGACGGGTCGAACTCCTGAATTTCATCGCGGTGACGCCCGGCTATACGACGATTTATAAAAAGTCCGTCGTCGGAAAGCGGCTCGTTTGCTTGCGCGATAATATAATTTTCTTCTTCGTCGGCAGTAACGTAAATAAAATTATTCGTAACAACCGGCGGCAATCCGTCGCGCTTTTCAACAAAACGATACGGAGCTTCGATAAATCCGTACTCGTTGATTCGCGCGTAGGTTGCGAGGGAGTTTATCAGTCCGATGTTCGGACCTTCGGGGGTTTCGATGGGACACATGCGCCCGTAGTGCGAGCTGTGAACGTCACGAACTTCGAAGCCGGCGCGGTCGCGGGAAAGTCCGCCGGGGCCGAGCGCGGACAAACGACGTTTGTGCGAAAGCTCGTCCAACGGATTTGTTTGCCCCATGAATTGCGACAACTGCGACGAGCCGAAAAATTCTTTTATCGCCGCCGTTACGGGGCGAATATTTATAAGAGCTTGGGGCGTTACGATGTCCATATCCTGTACGGTCATGCGCTCTTTTACAACGCGCTCCATGCGGGTTAAGCCGATGCGGAACTGGTTCTGCAAAAGCTCGCCGACGGCACGAATGCGACGATTTCCCAAATGGTCGATGTCGTCCTTGTGACCGATGCCGAATTCCACGCCGATTGCATATGAAATTGCCGCCATAATATCGTCGATGGTAACGGTTTTCGGCAAAATTTTTGCCATGTCGCGGCGAATAAGACGGTCGATTTCGTCTTTATCGTCGGCTTTTAAAATTTCAATAAGCGCGGGATAATGAACCTTTTCGACTATGCCGAAATCCTTTGCCGACAGCCCGTAGGGCGCGATAAAATCGTCGATTTCAACAGCCATATTCGAAAGCGCACGCAAGTGGCGACCTTCGTCCGCAATAACATCCACGTGGGGGCAACCCGCGTTTTGAATCGCATCGGCAAGTTCGGCGGTAAGCTCAATGCCCGCTTCGGCAAGCACTTCGCCGTCGGGCGAAATAACGTTTTCCGCCAACACAAATCCGCGCACCCGCGATTTCAGCGACAGCTTCTTGTTAAATTTATAGCGTCCGACTTTTGCGAGGTCGTATCTTTTCGGGTCGAAAAACATATTATAAAGAAGCGAGTGCGCACCTTCAACCGTAGGCGGCTCGCCGGGGCGCAGGCGTTTATACGCCTCAACAAGCCCTTCTTCGTATGTTTTGGCGACGTCTTTTTCGATAGTTTGCATAATTTTCGGGTCTTCGCCGAACTTTTCCAAAATTTCTTCGTCCGTACCGATACCCAACGAGCGCATTAAAACAGTAACCGGCACTTTACGGGTGCGGTCGATGCGGACGTAGAACACGTCGTTTGAGTCGGTATCAAATTCGAGCCACGCGCCGCGGTTGGGAATAATGCTTCCGCTGACGAGGATTTTACCGACCTTGTCATGTTCGATGCCGTAGTAAATTCCCGGCGAACGCATAAGCTGACTTACAATTACGCGCTCGGCGCCGTTTATGATAAACGTGCCGTTCGGCGTCATAAGCGGAAAGTCGCCCATGAAAATTTCCTGCTCTTTGATTTCATCGACTTCTTTATTATGAAGCCGGCATTTTACACGCAAAGGAGCGGCATACGTAGCATCCCGCTCTTTGCACTCTTCAATTGTGTATTTCGGCTTGCCTTCGAGCGATAAGTCGATGAGGTCAAGCACGAGGTTGCCGCTGTAATCGGTAATCGGAGATATATCACGAAACACCTCCCGAAGCCCGGCTTCTACAAACCAGTTGTAGCTTTCCTTTTGAACCTCGATGAGGTTCGGAATTTCAAGAACTTCGGAAATACGCGAATACGTGGACCTTTTCGGCCCCAGCCCCCGCGTGGGACGAATCCTGTTTTTCTCCACTTTAGCAACCCCTTTTGACATTCTGATTTTGTGTGTGAGAAAAAAATGTTGAATTTTCAAGCAATATGTGTTATATTGTAAATATATTGTAAACAAGATGAGCAACGTGGGAGAATATCCCATCATAAAAAAAACATAGAGTTAAAAGTTTAACCTCTCGGCACATGCGTTGTCAAGAGGTTTTTTTCATATTTTTATAAATTATGCAGGTAAAAATATCCGGATGAAAGCAGCCGGATGAAATTTCCCGTGCCGCGCTATCGTACCGGCCAAATTGACAGTTGCCACGCATCAACAACGGTAACTCCGTCGAAAGCGTAAACATTGATGTACGGAAAATTTCCGTGTTCCGCTGTGAAGGCTTCAATTGCGAGGTCGAGTTCGATGCGGCATTCTTCCGTTACGGGATACGCAGGAAACAGACGCCTTGCGTTGTAGTCCCAAAACGGGTTGAAATCCCGTTCGAAAATCCAACCTTCGTTTCCGTATATATGGCCGACAACAAGGCCTGTCATGCCGTTGACTTCAAGTGCCTTTTGCGTAGAACCCGATGCCAACCCGTCTACCAATTCAAAGTCGGGAGCGGTAATCCGGAAATGCCGCCACCCGACTTGCAGGTACGGCAAGCGGTTGAAACCGTTCGGGCATTCGATGTAACCCCACACAGGCTCGGGGAAGGGTTCGCACGGACGTTGTCGCTCGCATCCGGTGAAGGCGACAAGCGTGAGAAGCGAAAAAACAAGCAACGGCAAGATGTACTTTTTCATTTTTATACGACTCCTCGCTGTGATATATTTTTCTGCGACTATATTTTTTTACCGGGTAATTGTCAAATTATCGCAAACAAAAAAACACCCGCATAAAGCAGGTGCTTTTTATTTTTACACAGACACGGGCATTACCCCAAGGACTGTAACTCCGTCAAAATCATATATATTAACGTATATTACATCGCCGTGTTCCTGTATGAACGCATCTCGCGCTCGTTGCAATTCCGCACGACACTCATCCGTTACGGGTTGTGTCGGCCATCGACGCCCTGCGTTTAAATCCCAAAAAGGGTTTGCTTGCCGCCAAAAAAACCATCCGTGAACGTTGTAATATTCGCCGCCGCTCGCGGCTAACATGCCGTCAACTTCAAGTGCCATGTCAAAAGAACCCGGAAAATGTCCTTCAAACCTCTCGAAATCCGCGAGTCGAAAATGTCTCGGTCCGACCTGCAAGTATTGAATACGGTTAATTCCGTTCGGGCAGTAAAAATATCCGAGTACGGGTTCGGGGAACGGCTCACAAGGACGTTGACGCCCGCATCCGGTGAGGGCGACAAGCGTGAGAAGCGAAAAAACAAGCAACGGCAAGATGTACTTTTTCATTTCTATACGACTCCTCGCGGTAATATATTTTTCTGCGACTATATTTTTTTGCCGGGCAATTGTCAAATCATCTCAAACAAAAAACACCCGCATAAAGCAGGTGCTTTTTATTTTTACACAGATACGGGCATTACACCAAGGACTGTAACTCCGTCAAAATCATAAATATTAACGTATATTACATCGCCGTGTTCCTGTATGAACGCATCTCGCGCTCGTTGCAGTTCAGCGCGACAATCTTCCGTTACGGGCTGCGCTGAGAGCATACTCCTCATATCAAGATACCAAAAGAAAGGGTCTGTTTGCCTCCAAAAAACCCAACCTTCGACGCTGTATGCGCCTCCGGAAGCCGCCAACAATCCGTCAACTTCAAAAGCCTTGTAAATCGAACCCAAAAAGTGTTCCTCAAACCTCTCGAAATCCGCGAGTCGAAAATGCCTCGGGCCGACTTGCAAGTATTGAACACGGTTAATTCCGTTCGGGCAGTAAAAATATCCGATTACAGGCTCGGGGAAGGGTTCGCACGGACGCTGACGACCGCATCCGGTGAAGGTGACAAGCGTGAGAAGCAAAAAAACAAGCAACGGCAAAATATATTTTTTCATTTTTATACGACTCCTCGCTGTAATATATTTTTTCGCGACTATATTTTTTTGTCGGACAATTGTCAAATTATCGCAAACAAAAAAACACCCGCATAAAGCAGGTGTTTTTATTTTTTTCGCAGAGCGTGAAAATACCTTTCATATGAATCGACGCCACGTATCAATAACTGTAACTCCGTCGAAATCATAAACGTTGATGTAAGACACATTTCCGTACGCCGCTATAAACGCCTCCCGCGCCCGTTGTAGCTCGACAATGCATTCCTCCGTCGGGGTTTCCGTCGCAAATGTCCAATTTGCATAAAAATACCGAAGAGGCTCGAACTCCCTCCAAAAAACCCAACCGTCGTTTCCGTATATATGACCGGTAACGGCTATCATGCCGTTGCCTTCAATTGCCATATCAACAGAACCCGAAAATATTTCGTCAAAACCGGGATAGGAAAGATGAAAATGCCTCCAACCGACTTGTAAATACGGCCAACGATTAACACCAAGCGGGCAGTATACATAGCCGCGCACCGGCTCGGGGAATGGTTCGCACGGACGTTGTCGCCCGCATCCGGTGAGGATTAAAGCCGCAAAGACGAGCAAAGGCAAGATGTATTTTTTCATTATCTGATGTGCGTTACTACGGCAGGCACTATCGGAAAGCGGTCAACGATTGTCAGGCAGTCCCCGGCATAAACATTTATATACCCAACCGGAGAATTTCGAAGCTCCCTCGCAAAGACTAAGCCCAGAGTACCGTTAATACCTTCTACCCCAACCATCTCGTCGTTAGCGTATGCAATGCAAAGAGCCTCCATAAACGCCGCAATCCTAAGCTCAACACCAAGATTTCGCATTATCTCTCCTGTCGGGAGCACGCTCGCCCTATCCTCATGGCGACCGGAATTATTGCGTCTGAAATAAGTATCTCCCCCGGCATGAAACAATCCGGAATTCGGGCGATAGGGTAATGTTACGCTTGTACTTACATTTATGCCTCTTGCCGGCTCCTCACTCCACAGTTGCCCTGATGACAGCCTGGCATTGCCGAGATGACTGAAAATAATAGCATTCGCTCCAATTGTCCCTGTAGGCATCTGTGAGCCGTCAGCTGTCCAAACAGAAACTGTGGCAATCATGTCATCTCCGCGCCCGAAACAATCAAGAATTGCTTGATTTTGAAATGTCCTGCCAATAGCCGAAAACGTGCGTACCTGCGAACGCCGTTGAGTCCAACCCGGAATAGCATACACCGTCAACGACGCCCCCAACATAACACACAACAACAACACACATGCAACTGCCTTTAAAACAAATTTCTTTTTCATAACTAAATTCCTCCCTTATAGGTTTTTATTTTCCATATTCTACCCCCCCCTCAATGCTTGTCAATATATTTTCTGAATTTTATTCCAAATTTGCGAAATTAAGCCAAATTTCCGCATCGTCGTGCATACGGTTCGGTAAACAGCAATTGAATCTCCGAAATAAATCACACAAAAAAAACCTATCGGTAACCGCGCAGCTACCGATAGGTTTTTTTCGTACCGAAAATTCGCAACGAAAATAATTTTCGAACATCGCCGGAGCCGGCAAAATTACTTTTTGAAAAGCGGCGCACAGACTTCATTTACTTTTCCCCCGCAAATATTCTATTGACAAAATCGGCAAGAATGTGGGAAAGTGTACTGTGCTTTAAATTGAAGGGGAGGGTCAACCGTGCGACAGGTTTTTATCAGTCACTCGTCCGCAGATAAGCCTTTGGCGGACAAAGTTGTTACCAATTTGGAGGATAACGGAATCCCGTGTTGGATAGCACCCAGAGATATTCCCGCCGGTGCAAATTACGCCGGCGAAATTTCAAAAGGCATTCGTGAATGCCCTGTGCTTCTTTTGGTGTACAGCGAAAATTCAAACTCATCCGACGCCGTAAAACGGGAAGTCGAAATCGCTTTTAACGAAAAACGAACAATTATTCCGCTTCGCATTCACGATATTCCGCCCTGCGACGAACTTAATTTCTTTCTGGCGGGAGTGCAGTGGTGGGACGTTTCGCCGGATTGGCTTGCAATCGGCGAACTTATTCACGATATAGGCCGCGTACTTAATGTAAAAGTCGCCGATACTCCGCCGATTACGCCGATTGCGGTTTCTCCGCCGCCGCCCGAAAAAAAACGCCGAAGCGTCGGCAAGACGATTTTCAAAACCGTAGCGGGGCTTATTTTGATTGGCGCGATTGCAACCGCCGCGTATTTTATTGTGCAAAATAATCTGCTGCCCGACCAGCTTGACTTCATTCCCGTCGGGCGCACTGTCGAGCCCCAAGCCGACTCGTACGAACATTACGAACAGTACGAAGCTCTCATCGTATATCTTGACGACCTTGAAATTCCCGACGACGGCGAAATCGAACCCTATGTACCGGAAGTACCGCCGGAAATCCCCGAAGAACCCGACGCTCCCGAAATCGAAAGCCGCCCGTTAATGGAGGTCGCGCCGTGGTTTGAGCGCGGCAGCAACCGCATATCAACCGGAAACATCACGCTGCGCGGCGAAGCGTTTTCCGGCGCGATTACCGTAACTCATCATACCGATACATGGTCGCATCACAACCTCGACGAACGATTTTCAACCTTCACGGCAATTGTCGGCAAAATCGACGATTCCGGCACAGCTCCGCGAGCCGTTCGCATTTTGGGCGACGGCACAGAGCTGTTTTCCGCCATCATAACGGAAGACATCGAGCCGACGGAAATTTCCCTCGACGTAGCGGGCGTTTCAACCCTGCGCATCGAAGCCGACGCCCGAACCGCCGGCGTAAACGACCCCGTTGTGGGCGTTGCATTTGCCGACGCCGCGCTGCAGCTTGTGTACGGCGTGTCCCCCACCCCCACTCCGCGCCCGCCGGTTCTGCTCGACGGTCGTCCGCTGATGGAAGTTGCGCCGTGGTTCGAACGCGCAAACAATCGCATCGGTACAAATAACGTAACTATGCGCGGGCAAAGTTTTTCCGGCGCAATCAGCGTAACCCATCACACCGAAACATGGTCGCATCACAACCTCGACGACCGATTCACAACCATTTCCGGCGTTATCGGCAGAGTGGACGGCACCGGCGTTGCGCCGCGCACCGTTCGCTTTATGAGCGACGACGAAGAACTTTTCTCGTTTCTCGTAACCGAAAACACCCCGCCCACCGATTTTCTCATCAATGTAACGGGGGTTACAACGCTCCGCATAGACGTTGGCGCGCGCGCCACCGGCATACGTGAAGCGGCGGTCGGTATTGCCATCGCGGATGCTGTTATTGAATAAAGACGCAATTCCGAAGCCCATCAAAATTTCCGCTCATAAAACTTTGATTTTTTTGGGGTGATTTTTTTGGAAAGCAAACTGATAGGAAAAAAAATCCACAGACTTACAGTGATAAAAAAGAACGAAAGCAGAAAAGATTGTTTTGATTGTATATGTGATTGCGGCAATACGGTCACTGTACACGGGTCAAGCCTTAGAAAGAAGCCACCCATAAAATCTTGCGGTTGCCTTGCCGCAGAACGAGAAAGCAAACTGATAGGAAAAAAACACTACAGACTTACAGTGATAAAAAAGAACGAAAGCAAAGAGGACTATTTTGATTGTATATGTGATTGCGGCAATACGGTCACTATAAACGGGTCAAGCCTTAGAAAGAAGCCGTCACCCACAAAATCTTGCGGTTGCCTCAGAGCAGAACGAATCAGAGACTTAACAGGCAAAAAATTCGGCAAACTTACCGTGCTCAAAAAAAGTGATGTTAAAAAGCGCGGGCGCAATATGTGGGACTGTATATGCGATTGCGGAAACAAAGCCACTGTACTCGGTGCAAATTTAGAAAAGGGGGTCACAAAATCATGCGGATGCCTTAGTAAAGTGCCGCACGAACATATGCTGGGTAAAAAATTCGGCAGACTTACTGTAGTTCGCATGAGTAATATCAAAAAATACGGTTACACTGCGTGGGAATGCATATGCGAATGCGGAAATGAAACCATTGTGTCCGGTACGATATTAAGACAAGGTGACACTCTATCTTGCGGTTGCCTCAGAACAGAGGCATGTCAACGGGGTATAGTAAAAGCAAGGACAAAACTTGACTCCACCCGTGTTGACGGCGTACTGACTGCAGCACTTGATAAAAAAATGCTCAAAAACAACAAAAGCGGAGTCAAGGGTGTATGCTTCGCAAATAAAGCGCAGAAGTGGCTTGCAGCTATAGGAATAAACAATAAACAAATTCGGTTAGGGGCTTTCGATAATTTTGAGGACGCAGTGGAAGCTCGCAAAAAAGCTGAAGAGAAATATTTCAAGCCTTTTTTAGACAAGCGCAAAGCGGAAGAATCGCAAACAGCAAGGGCAAAACTCGACTCCACCTGTGTTGATGGCGTAAGGACTGCAGCACTTGATAAAAAAGTGCCGAAAAACAACAAAAGCGGAATCAAAGGTGTATGCTTCTTAAATAGTACGCAGAAGTGGCTTGCAACTATAGGAATAAACAATAAACAAATTCGGTTAGGGGCTTTCAATAATATCGAGGACGCAGCGGAAGCTCGCAAAAAAGCTGAAGAGAAATATTTCAAGCCTTTTTTGGACAAGCGCGAAACGGAAAAATCGCAAACTCACGAATAGTCCGATATATTGAGAAGCCGTACTCGGAAGAGGAGATTCCCCCCTGATGCCGAAGCCCGTAAAAATCTCTGTTCATAAGATAGTGGATTTAATTTTGCGTTCGGGCGACATCGACAGCCGCTTCGGAGATTCTTCCGCAATGTACAAGGGCGCGGCGGCGCATCGCAAGTTGCAAAAGGGCGAGGGCTACAAAAAAGAAGTCGCGTTGAAATTCGAAACGGAAATTGACGGCATCGCGGTGGTCATTCAGGGGCGCGCGGACGGAATAATTCACGGCGCAACGGAGGGCATCTCGCCCGGCGCGATTATCATCGACGAAATAAAAACGACGACCCTCCCGCTCGATTATCTGTTTAATCAGCATTTGCAACATTTGGCGCAGGCGAAATGTTACGCATGTATGTATTTGCATTCGCTCGAAAATCCGCTTTTCAACACTCTCCCGGAGCAAATCACGATACGTTTAACATATTTTCAGCTCGATACCGAGGAAATTCGCCGGCACGAATTCCCCTTCACGGCGGATGAAGTCCGCGCGTTTTTTGCTGACCTTTTGGAGAAATACGGCATATGGTTGCGCTTCGAGCGCGATTGGAAGGCGCAGCGAGATGCATCTTGTGTTGCGGCGGAATTTCCGTTTCCGTGGCGCAAGGGGCAGCGCGAATTTGCGGCACTGGCGTATCGTGCGATTTCCGCGCAAAAAAAGCTGTACGTCGCCGCACCGACCGGCATCGGCAAAACGCTTTCGGCATTATTTCCGGCGGTTAAGGCAATCGGAAAATGCGAAAAAATTTTTTATCTTACGGCGAAAACAATCACCCGCACCGTCGCGGAAGACGCGCTGAAACATTTAACAACACGCGGGCTTCGCTTCAAGTCGATTACGCTTCGCGCAAAAGATAAAATTTGCCCGGCGCATCGCGAAGGGCAGGCCTGCACGCCGGATTCCTGCCCCAACGCCCGCGGGCATTTCGACCGCATAAACGACGCGCTGTGGGATTTGCTCAACGCCGTCGATTTAATTACGCCCGCCGAAGTCGCGGAATTTGCGCAAAAGCACAGCGTTTGCCCGCACGAATTCGCGCTCGACGCGGCACTGCATTGCGACCTTATAATCGGTGATTATAATCATGTTTTCGACCCGTCGGTGTATTTGCGGCGGTTTTTTAATACCTCCGGCGACTACGTTTTTCTTATCGACGAGGCACATAATCTTGCCGACCGCGTACGCGATATGTACACGGCAACTTTAAGCAAAGGCGCGTTCGGGGGAATTTTTCGTCGCCTGAAAGACAAAAATCCCGAAGCGGCGGCATTGCGGAAAATCTCGCGAAAAATCAACACATTTATGGCAGACCTTCGAACCGACATTCCGGCGGAAAACCCCGCTCTGCTCGAAGAAAACGACCCCGCCCTTCTCGCGCTTGCGGAAAATTTTTTTCGCACCGCCGGAGAATGGCTTAAAATTCACGCCGGCCACGAGATGTACAGCGAAATTTTAAACCTGTATTTCGACGCAAATATGTACATGCTGATTTCCGAACTCTACGACCAACATTTCACAACCCTGACGGAAACTCGCGGCAGCGACGTTTTAATCAGCCTGTTTTGCCTCGACCCGTCGGGAGTAATTGCCGCCGGGCTGTCGCGAGGCATATCCGCGATTTTGTTTTCCGCGACGCTTACGCCCCTCGATTACTACCGCGAAATTCTGGGCGGAACGCCCGACGACACCGCAATCGCCCTCCCCTCACCCTTCGACCCGTCGCGTTTGAAAATCGTAATCCGGCGCGACATTTCCGCAAAATACGCACACCGCGAGCAAAGTTACGTTCCGATTGCCGAGGCAATTCACGCCGCCGTTGCCGAAAAACCCGGCAATTATCTGGCATTTTTCCCGTCGTACGATTACATGAACAAAGTTTCGGCGATTTTTTACGAAAACTACCCGACCGTCAAAACTCTCGTTCAAACAAGCGACATGACCGAGGACGAACGCGCCGATTTTTTGGCGCGATTCTCCGCCGACAACACAGAGGCTCTTGTCGGCTTCACCGTGTTGGGCGGAATTTTTTCCGAAGG
Source organism: Defluviitaleaceae bacterium (assembly GCA_009781765.1). Lineage (GTDB taxonomy): Bacteria > Bacillota > Clostridia > Lachnospirales > WQUN01 > WQVC01. The sequence continues at coordinate 57,423 of WQVC01000003.1, forward strand.
CATCGACTTAACCGGCGACCGTTTAATCGGCGCGATTATTGTAAGCGCAGGCATTCCGAAAATCAGTATGCGCTCGGATAAAATTCGCGATTATTTCAACCGCAAAAACGGTCGCGGATATGATTTTGCCTATGTATTTCCCGGCATGAACAAGGTGCTTCAAGCCGCCGGGCGCGTAATTCGAACCGAAACCGACGAAGGCATTGTTCTGCTTCTCGACAGCCGCTTTGCGACGGAAAAGTATCGGCAAATGTTTCCGGCGCATTGGGTGTGAATTACCCCGGGCGACCTCCGAAAACCCACGTTGAGCTGTGTCGCATCGCAGGAAAATGGCGGCTTCAGGCCATTTTCCGAGAAGCGACATATGCGAAAAGATGGGTTTTCAGAGGTCGCCCCTACATAAGTAACTGCCCGATTTGATTAACCACTCCCCCGACGAAAATTGCAGCAACGATCGTTCCCGCAAAAATAATCAGCGCGAATTTTATTCCGAACTCTTTTGTCAAAACTCCGAAGACCGAAAGGCACGGCAAATACAAAAGCGAAACCACGCCCGCAACAAAAACCTGCAAGTACGTCAGGTCAAGCAAAAGCAGCGGCGCAACCGACATTTCCCGCCGAACAATGCCCAAAATAAGCGACACAACAGCTTCTTCCGGCATACCGAGCCATCCGCTTACAACAAGCTGAACCTGCGGCTGATTTGCCAAAAGCTGAATAACGCCCGTTCCCGCCAAAACAGCCGCGAGAAAAACAGCGGCAAGCATAGGTAATTCCGCATCTTTCAAAAAATGTTTCATGCGAATAACGAGTTTGCGAAAATACGATTTCGGGTTCGGCATGAGAAGATTCGGCACTTCAATAATCAGCGGGTCAACTTCGCCTTTTATGAGCTTTCCGGCAACAAGCGACACAACAACGAACATAAAAATCGCGAACAAAACCATCAACACCGACAATCGCCACGAAAACGCGCCCAACAACGCCGCCAACGCCCCGACCTGCGCAACGCACGGAATTGTAAAGCAAATTATTGCGGCGAGCATTTTTTTCTCTTTTTGGGTTGTGGCGGTTCGGCTTCCGAGAATAGCGGGAACGGCGCATCCCAATGCCAAAAACACGTGAATCAAACTTCCCCCCTGAACGCCGAGTTTCCGCATAATATTGTCGAACAATACGCTCAGGCGCGGCAAGTATCCCGAATCCTCCAAAAATGTAATTGCCGCGTAAAACGAAAAAACGTACGGCAAAATCAAGGCAATTATCCACTGAAAACTGATTACAAAAAGTCCGTACTCGCCAACCAGTACGTTCAGCAGAATTTCCGCAAATCCCCCCGAGTACGCTACATATTCAACCGACTGAAACGACCCGTCAATGAGGGTGCGAAAGCCGGTATAAAAGCCGTCGTCGTAGTACAGCCGTCGATACGAAAGTGTCGTTCCGTCCGCGACAACGGCGGCAAAAATCCATTCGAACACGCCGCGAAAAAACGGAATAATCAGCCCGTCCGTAAGCATAATAAGCGGCATTCGAAGCAGCCGTCCGCCGTACACAACAACGCCCACCAACGCCGCCATCACAACAATCGCAATCGGTACGCCGGGAAAAGGCTTCATCATGTTGTCGCCAAGTCTGTCGATAAATTTCAAATTTACGTCATCTTTTTTCACAACGCGGCGAAAAATTTCTTTCGCGCTTTTCCACGAATCAACGGAATCAACATCTCCACACGTCGCACACTTGCCGCATCCGGAACATTTTTCCGCCGGGGATTTCAGCACGGCTTCCAATCGTTTTACAAGTTCATCAATCCCCTGCCCTTTCACGGCAACGGTTTTCACAACCGGTGCGCCGAGTTCTTTTTCAAGCAGTTCGACATTGATGTTAATTCCGTGCCGCAAAGCCACGTCGGATAAATTCAGCGCGACAACCATCGGAATTTTGTATCGTTTAATCTCCAACGCCAAACGCAAATTTCGTTCCAGGTTCGAAGCGTCAATCACGCAAATAATTGCTTCGGGGTTGCTTTGCGTAAAACGGGTCGCGACGGCCTCCGCCTCGGATGTAGGGGCAAGGGAATATGTACCCGGCACATCAATCAGCGTGTAATCGGTGTCGCCAATCGGAAAGCGACCCTCCGTGAACGTAACGGTTGTTCCGGCGTAGTTCGAACTGAGCGCGCGAATACCCGTAAGTTCGCTGAAAAAAATGCTTTTGCCTACGTTCGGGTTTCCCATAAGCAAAATTTTGTTTTTTATTTCTAATATCGCGGCATCTTCGGACACGTGACAGCTCATTGCGGATTCACCCTTTCAACGCCGATTTGCATTGCAACGTCTTTTCCCACGGCTACGGAATACGCGCCTTCCACGCGAAGAAGCACAGGCCCGCCGAATATATAACGATTTTGAACGGTAACGTTCGTGCCGCGCCGCAAGCCCATGCCTTCAAGCAAGCTGATTTTCGGTACGGAAGTTATTCGGAACGCACCGCTTTTTCCCGCTGCATATAAATTCATTTCAAAATCCCCCTCCGGTAAGTTATGACTAACTTCATGTTAGCAGACACTAACTTTGCTGTCAAGCAAAAACTCTATCGGTAGCCGGTTGGTTACCGATAGGTTTTTGTCGGAGCAAATTTTCGAGGTCCGACCGAATTTGCAACAGCGGCGTCGAGGTCGGCTAAATGCGCCGCCAGTTCCTCCGCCGGATATTTGAAATCTTCGGCAACCCATTTCGCAACCGCGCCAATCGCCCCGGAAAGGCAAAATTGAATATGATATTCCATTTCCGCAGGCGCAGTTGTTACGCCGTACTCGTTGCGCCAACACTCCGCGCATGAATCCGCAAAAATGCTTGTGAGCCGCGCAGAAAAATCCGCCGATGTTAAAAACAAACGCGCGGTTTGCCTGTTTTCATTTACGTAGCTTATCAATCCGCCGAAAAATTGCGTTGCCGACATCCCTGCCAAATCGCTTATTTCCGCCGCAATGCTTTCTTCCGTGTGGGCGTAAAGCGCGTAAATGTCTTCGAAATTCGCGTAAAATGTGGAGCGGTGAATATCCGCGCGGCTTGTCAGCTCCCGCACCGTGATGTTTTGCAGACTCTTTTCGTTCAGCAACGAAATCAGAGCCTCCCGCAGAGCTTTTTTCGTTTTGCGCACACGTCTGTCCTCATTTTTTTCCACACAAATCAGCCTTTCTGTCCTTTACCGGACAATTTTGAAAACAATTGACCGTTGTTATCCGTACAGATGTCCATTATCATATGCGAATCAAGAGTTCAAAACAACGCGCCGCCGTAAATGCCTTGTGGCGAGCGACCGGTCGTTTTTTCGGATGATTTTCCCGAAAAAACGACATTGAGCGAGCCGTTTACAAGGCATCGGCGGGGCGTTGTCTCCGACCCTTGATTCGCGTTATCATGTACAAAAGGAGGCGGTGCAAATGCTTACACTGTATTTTTCCGGAACGGGCAACACGAAATTTCTGGCGGAAATTTTCAGCCGCGAAATGAAGGCGGAATGCTTCTCCGTTGAAGACGACCCCGGCAATAAAATCGCCGAACACGATACAATTGCGTTCTGCTATCCGGTATATTGCTCGCGCGTGCCGCGAATTATGCGCGAATTTGTACAAAAACACATGCACGCTCTGCGCGGAAAAAAGCTGATTATCTTCGCTACGCAAATGAAATTTTCCGGCGACGGCGCACGAGTTTTTTGCGACATGTTTGAAGCGGGCGCGGTCGAAGTAATTTACGCCGAACATTTCAACATGCAACAAAACATGGGCAACACGCCGATTTTAAATTTATGGCATCCGACCGAAAAATCCGCACGAAAATACGCGGCAAAAACCGAAGCCAAGGTCGCCCGCTGTTGCCGCGATATAAAAAACGGCGTTGTAAAAAAGCGCGGATTTTCGTTCGGGTCGAAACTTTTGGGGCTGATTCAGGGCAAGCCGTGGCAAAAAAATACCGCCGAAATTGCCGCACAGGGACTCGAAAAGAAAATGAAATCCGACGTGAAAATTCACAAAAATTGCACGTCGTGCGAAATTTGCATAAAAATTTGCCCGATGAAAAATTTGCAACTTCGCGACGGTACGGTTGAGCATTTGAACAATTGCACAATTTGCTATCGTTGCGTTAATCGTTGCCCGCAAAAGGCGATTACCGTGTTTTTTCACGTCAAACCGAGATGGCAGTATTGCGGTTTGCCAAAACGTGCGTAAAATTTGCGTACATGCATTGTGGTGCGCTCAGGCTTCGTCGGGAAACGCGGGCTTCTGCGCGTTTTCCGACGAAGCCTGAGCGGGCTTCTCAACGCCCTTCGCTATGCATAGCAAATTTTACGTACCGAAGCGCAAACCGCTAAGCGCGCCAAG
>WQVC01000004.1 GCA_009781765.1 Defluviitaleaceae bacterium
AATATACGCAGGGACATTTGTTTGTCGTCAGAGCCGGGATAAAAAGACGCATGAAAAGGTGTGGCCTCGTTACTTGTCCATATCTTACACGAGGTTTTTTACGTAAATATCCGGAACCGTTCCGGGAATTTTTCCAGGAATTTTTCCCGGAATTTTTCCCGGGAATCGTTCCCGGAATCGTGTCGTTATTTTTGCAAAAAAACACCGTAACACAACTCCGACACATCTCTGTGCTATTATGAAGCAAGAGGGAGGGGAAACATGCTGAACATTTTAATAGTTGAAGACGAACCGGCGATTTCAAACCTGATTTACGTAAATTTAATCGAGGAAGGATATAGCTGCACCTGCGCGTTTGACGGAACGCAAGCGGCCGATTTTATCGAGCGGGAAACTTACGATTTAATTCTGCTCGATATAATGTTGCCGGAAATCGACGGTTACGAACTTTTGGAATTTATAAAGCCACTCGGAACGCCGGTAATATTCATAACGGCAAAAGGCGCGACCGACGATAAAATCAAGGGGCTGAAACTCGGCGCGGATGATTATCTCACAAAGCCGTTTCAAATAGGCGAGCTGTCGGCAAGGGTGGAAGCCGTTTTGCGCCGATACGGAAAAAGCGACAGACATTTAACGTTCAAAGATGTAACCATCAAAATTGAATCGCGGTTGGTAACGAAAAACGGCAACCCGGTTGACCTGACCGTAAAAGAATTTGATTTGCTTGTTGAACTTATTCGAAATAAAAATGTTGCGCTGTATCGCAATCGGCTTTACGAAAAAGTTTGGCAGGAAGAATTTATCGGGGAAACCCGCACATTAGATTCTCATATTCAACGTTTGCGAAAAAAACTCGGTTGGGAGGAATACATAAAAACGGTATTTCGTATCGGGTACAGATTGGAAGAGTGAAACAGTTTCGCCGCAAGAGGGCTTTGCTCTCGCAAGCGGCATGAGATGAGGAATAAAACATGCGGCTTTTTGCTAAATTTTTTTTGTGCGCAACTTTTGTAATAAGCATTTCCCTTTTAATATCGGGATATTTGCTCATAACCCTTTCGCACGAAGGCGCAATAAATCGCGAAACAGAACGGGCGTTAAGTCAATTTCAATTCGACAGGTTTGCGGTGCAGGCAAATGTAATTGCAAACGCAGAAAATTTAAACGAAAATTTAAGGCTTTCATCCGAGCTGAGCGGATTGACGGCCTTTTTTGACGAGAGCGGGTTGCTTATTTATTCTGCGTTGCCGCCGCAGGCCGATTTTTCTTTTCTCGGCGAAATAACCGACAACACCCATGTCGTGCAATTTCAAACGTTATCCGGTAACACATATATCATGGTCGGCGGAAGAATCGTTCAAGGTGATATTACGCTTTACTTTTTAACCGCAAACGACATAAGCACGGTTATCGCGCAACGAGAATATATGGCGCAAAGTTTCATCACAATTTATTTTTTCACGCTTATGTTCGGAATGGTTATCACGGTGTTTTTGTCTGCGTTTACGTTCGCGCCGCTAAAAAAAATGAACAAAGCCGCCGCTAAAATGGCGCAGGGCAATTACAACGAACGCTTGCGAATTTCAAGCAACGACGAAATAGGCGAACTTTCCGAAAGTTTCAACTTAATGGCCGACGCCGTTGAGGATAAAATTTACGAACTTTCAGAAAACGCAAGGCAAAAAGAAGATTTTGTTGCAAATTTCGCCCATGAACTGAAAACGCCTTTGACTTCCGTTATCGGTTATGCGGATATGATTTATCAAAAACCTCTGCCCCCCGAGCAAATCAAAAATGCGGCATGGTACATTCTTAATGAAGGTTTGCGTCTCGAAGCCCTGTCGTTGAAGCTGATGGATTTAATCGTGCTTAACCGGCCGGATTTTATTTTGGAAGACATGAATGCCGATGAACTTTTTGAAAATATATCCGGCAGCTTGAAGCCCATGCTTGAAACCCGAGACGTATCGCTTCATCTTAATATACAGCCTGCTCGCATCAGGGTTGAATACGATTTATTCAAAACATTGATGTTCAACCTCATAGATAACGGCGTCAAGGCGGGTTGCAAAAGAATTGACATAAGCGGCCGGCAAAATAAAAATCGTTATGCAATCAGCGTCATAGATAACGGCAGAGGTATGCCGGCATCCGAACTTACCAAAATAACCGAAGCATTCTACACCGTAGACAAGTCGCGCTCACGCAGGCAACACGGCGCGGGTATCGGTTTGGCGTTGGCGGCAAAAATAGTTGAAATACACGGCAGCACCCTTTCGTTTAACAGCGCGGAAGGCATCGGTACAGATGTGAAACTTGATTTGGCGGGGAGCGATGACGATGATTAAAAAAAATATGCTTACGGCGTTCGGAATAATTTTATCGTTCGTGATTGCGGTCGGCGGTTGGGCAATCACGAGCCGGCTCATAGATACGGAATCATACAGGCTGCTGTCCGGCACGAAGTCATTTGTTGCGCAAATTCCGATAATTGAATCTGCGAATGAAGGCACCGTTCGTCTCGGCTTAACCGATAATGAAATTGTTTCGGTTCTGCGGAATTGGAATTTAACCGACTACAGACGCCCTCACGAACCCGCACCGGGGCAAATCGACATGGAACAGGCCATTGCATCGGGCAGGGCGTGGTTGGATTTTTTGTACGACCACAATATTTTGCCGGCGGAAATGTTGGAATTTAGTAATGTCGGAGCAATTTTAAGCCAAAATGTTCCGGCGGGCGAAGAGTTTCTGCCGTTGCGATACAGCTATTGGAATTTGACTTTTCGCAACGAGCATCTCGACATACTTATGACCGTAAATGCCGTTACTGGGCAAGTTTGGCAAACAGAAATCGCCGCGAATATTAACCCGTGGTATGCCGTAGTAATGTTACCGCCCGATTTAAGCGTAAGCCGTAACGAACTTTTAAATATGTTATCGGCGTTTATGTCTGATTCGGGCATACGTACAACCCAAAGCCCCGTAACGATTTGGGATAACCGCGAACTGCTGTCGGAACTCGCCGGCGCGAGGCGAACAAATCCGCAGGACGAAGCCATTGTCTATCAAAGTTTCGCCGATAATAATGCCGCTGCAATAGTTGATGCGTCGGGTGCTTTTGCGCTTGCCCCGGACGGTGAGATGTCTTTTTTCAGGCTCAATATTTATTTGACGATATAAGTTTTACAACTCCGACACAACTCTTTTGCATTTGCGGCACAATTCCGGCGAAAGTACGTCGCATCTCTTCGCTACAATAATAACGCGAATCAAGAGTTCAAAACAACGCGCCGCCGCAAATGCCTTGTGGCGAGCGACCGGTCGTTTTTTCGGATGCTTTTCCCGAAAAAACGACATCGAGCGAGCCGTTTACAAGGCATCGGAGGAGCGTTGTTTCCACCCTTGATTCGCGTTAACAGTTGTTCCGCTGTACACAGCGAAACAAACTTCGGCGGCGTTATAACGCCGTACGCAAAGAAGGGATGGTTTTTAACCATGAAAAAGAAATTTGTTTTGGCAACAACAGCAATCGTTTTGGCAGTGAGCGTATTAACCGCGTGCGCGGACGTAAACGCCGCATCTGTGCAGGTATTGCAGTCTGCACCGGAAATGAATGCGCACTCCCCGCAATCGGCGCAACCGTCAACAGAGGCGACTGATTTCGCCGCACCCGACATAACGGTTTCTCAAGCCGTTTGGCAGTACGACGAAATACCCGTCGGTGTAATATCGCCGGAAGAAGCCGCTCAAATCGGCGCGCAGTATCTTTGGGACGTGTTTGGCAAATGCATCGACGGTATGCATGTGGTTATGCTTTACTCGGATTGTTGGCTTCGTCCTTCCGCCGGACGCTGGACCGGTATTGTATACCCGACGCAGGAAGCCTCCGAGTCCAATGTGTGGTGGTTCGAAGCCGGTGCGGGGGTTGTGACTCCTGTTGACCCGGATGCAAACACTGCGGACAGACGCTTCAATTTTACAATCGACTCCGCAACCGGCGAAAGGTTGGAAACAGCATCGCATTCAAACACGCCTGTTGCCCCGATTTTCCATGATACGCAGGTATTATGGGAATCTGCGCGAGGCCGCGAAATTCAAGCCATGAACGATAATCAATTAGCGGCGTTTATCGGTCTTTCGCCCGAACAGCTCGAAGTTTATTTTCAACAAGTCACCGCATTTGCTGAAGCGCATTTTAATAACTCCACGCTTCAAAGCGTTGAGCTTGGTCGCAATATTGTTTCACCGTATCGCTCTGAGCGGATTCAGGGCATTCAGCCGCTGCTCGACACCGACGAAAACGGCAATATTTTCGGAACGCTCAGCGGCATCGAATTTACAGCAACCGACCATACCGGCCGGGAAGCCGTTATTACCATGTCAATCCGGGCGGATTCAATCAGCATATGGTGAGAATGTTGAAAAATTACGGTCGATTTTTGCAATGCAGTAACGCAGCACGGGAATATAGTGAATCAAATTAAGAAGCGTCCCGTCGGCTATGCATTGTCGCGAACGGTTCGCTCGATGTGTTTTTCTGCGAAAAACACCGGTCGCTCACCACAATGCACTTGACGCCGACGGGACGCAAATCAAATTGATTCACTATACTTTCAAAACCTATCGGTAACCAACCGGCTGCCGATAGGTTTTTTTTCATGCCGAATTTGCCTTGTTTCTTATGAATTTGCCCTTCGCTTCGGCGTGTGCTATCATATAATTGACAAAACCATACAGGAGGGAATTGTTTTGAAAAAACTGATTAAAGCTACATTTTTGGCGGCAGCAGTGCTTATTTTCGCCGTGTCTGCCGCGCCGATTGAAGGAGTGTCCGTTACGGTTGACGGCTCGCGCGTAACGTTCCAAGACCAAGAACCCGTAATTATCGGCGGAAGAACCCTTGTGCCGGTTCGCGGAGTATTTGAAGCACTGGGCTTCGCCGTTGACTGGGACGACGCCGCACAAACCGTTGTCATGCAAAGTTCCGATTACACTGTACTTATCCCGGTGGGAAGCCCCATGTTTACAACAAACGGGCAAGTTCACTCACTGGACGTTCCGGCGCAAATTTTCAACGGGCGCACACTTATCCCCATAAGATTTCCCCTTGAAAGCGTCGGCGTTTCCATCGACTGGAACGACGCGACAAGCACAGTAGTTGTTGTGTCGCCGGCAGCGACGGGCGGAGGCATTCAGCCCGTTCAAACACCCGCGCCGACCCCCGTACCCACTCCGTCGCCCACGCCCGAACCCGCGCTTGTACCCGGTTCGGCGCAATACTGGCGAGCATCAATCGAAAGCACTCTTTCCGATATTACATTGCCCAACCGGCAATTAACGCAACCGGAGCGTCAAAACTGGATTGACGAATACATTCGCCTCAGCGGCCCGAATGCTTTCGAAATTGAAGTTGTGCGCCTTATAAATGAAATCCGCGCGGAACACGGGCTTGTTGCCGTAGGCATCGACACGCGCCTGATGATGGCGTCGCGTTTTTACGTGCAAACGAAGTCAAACCTCGGCTTGCCCTTGGGGCATCAAGCCGGGCCGTACGGCGGAAGCGGCGCAACCGCGACTGCTTTCGGGCGCAATTGGAACACCGCAAACGGTGCCGGCGGAGCAAGCACCCCGCAAAACGCGGTTAATATGTGGATGAACTCCGACGGCCACCGCCGAAATATTCTTAACCAAAACAGCCGAAGCATCGGCATAGGCGCGAACCTCAACTTCGTATACATGCTTACAAGCACGGCGCAAGCCATCGACGATTTAAATGCGCCGGCGGCAACGCCCGCGCCGCGCCAACTTTCAACAATAACTCTGCCTAACCGACGCCTCACTCCCGCCGAGCGGCAAAATTGGATAAACGATTACCTTGCATTGGGCGGAGCATCACCGTTGGAGCTTGAATTTATTCCGCTGATTAACGCGGTGCGCGCCCAAAATAATTTGACGCAATTGCGGGTAGACAACACCCTGATGATGGCGGCGCGATTCTACAGCCAACAAATGTACGACCTCGACACCGGACTCGGACACAACATGGGGCCGTATGCCGTAGCCGGCGCGACCCACGGAGCATCCCGCAATGTGGCGGAAGCCTTCGGCGCGAACCTGCGTTGGAACGGCGGCAACGCTTCTCGCGGACGCTCAACCGCTCAAGGGCTTTTGGACGGTTGGATGAACTCAAGCGGCCATCGCAATTACATTTTATCCCCCGAACACAGATACATCGGAATCGGACATTTCAACGGATTCAGCTACCTTTTCCTGAGCAATCAGAGCAGTGCGACAGCAACACCGACGCCTACTCCGACGCCTTCACCTACCCCGACTCCGTCGCCTACCCCGTCGCCCTCTCCTACGCCCTCTCCTTCACCTACCCCGTCACCCTCTCCTACGCCTTCACCTTCGCCTACTCCGACACCTACCCCGTCACCCACGCCCTCTCCGACACCCGACCCCACTCCTACGCCCACACCTGACCCGACACCCGACCCCACACCTTCGCCTACACCTGACCCGACACCCGACCCGACACCTCAACCCACACCTGACCCCACACCCGACCCTACTCCTCAACCCACACCTGACCCCACACCCGACCCTACTCCTCAACCCACTCCGGACCCCACACCTGACCCTGCTCCGGACCCGAATTACAACTAGGGCGTATTGCAACTAATATGTAAAAGCCGCTTGCGAGAGTTTTTCGCTCCGCAAGCGGCTTTTTTATGTTTTCGGGGAAGCTGTGAGAACCCCTCATTGGTTTGACCATGGGATAAATTTCGCAGGAATACGCGACCAATATAATGATGAACGTATAGCGTTCAACAATGAAGGTACAGCTTCTTGGTGGTGGCTTCGGTCACTTGGCTACTCTTCTTCCTATTATGCTGCCTATGTCTACATTTGCGGATTCGTAGTTGTAATCGGTCACATTGCATACGACTCTCAATATCAGGGCGGCCTCCGCTCCGCCTTGTGGCTCAACCTCGAATCTTAATCACCCACAAAAAAAAGGACACGGCTTATCGTGTCCCGCATCCTATAAAACTTCAACCTACCTTATCCACGCAAACTTAACGGGTTCTTTTCCGTCCAAAGCATCAAATTCGTGGTGGTCGCATGTTACCAACGTTCGCCGTTTTATCAGAATGTCATCAGGGAGGGGAGTTGGTGACCACGGTATACATTGACAAGTTTGCAGATGAAGCAGGCGAATGAACCTTGCCGAAGCAATTGCTCTTGGAGGGCGTATTTTTTAGAAATGCACCGAGGCATGAAAATGAATAAGTTTGCAGTTTTCAAAATACCATGCTAAAATATGTACGAAACAAAAAACCATAACGGCTGTCAAGGTGTTTCCGCACCTCAACAGCGAACACAGGGGATACGTTACATCACCTGCGCACAAGGCAAAACCTCCATTATGGCAGGCATAGTTTAACACGGCTCACCGGTTTGTTCAATTGAACCTTTGTGAACTTTTGCGGGCGTCTTTTCGGACGCTTGGCTTGCAGACTCCGGCACATACCCACCCCGGTTGTGCAGAGTTTCGTTTCGCGACGCACCGGTTTTTGATTTTCATATGGAGCTTTGTGTTACTTTGTTTACTTGCCGGGGGCATGTCTCGGTTTGTATATGTTGACCCTTACATATCAAGCTCGCAGGTGATGGCATATTTTTTGCCGTCCCTGCGGGCTTTTTTGTTTTCACGGACGGCGGGCGCAGAACACCCGCGCTGCGTCCCGTCCCCGCGTATTTTTTTTAGGGCGTTTTCCGACGAAGACTAAACGGGCTTCTCAAGTCAAACCGCCCCGGGAGTGGTTTTTATAACAGTAAGAGCAATTATAGACGCGATATTACTGCGCATTGAAACAGGCGAGCGCGTAAAAGCGTTGCGTAAAGTGAACAACATGTCGGTGAAAGCTCTCGCAAAGCAAACGGGGGAAGGTACGTTTCATTGGAAGATGGTTGAACTCGGAATCCGCGACATGACCGCATACAACTGCCTGCGACTGCACGAGATTTTTAACGTATCCGCACACTACATCGTTACCGGAAAGGAATTTGAGAAGCCGCCGACTGATTAAGTTTTCTTCCGGTGAATCATTGCGTATTTTTGACGAACCGCATATCTTCGATTAGAATGAGCAGCGAGAGACAATTTTTCAACACTCTCCGGGGAGGTGCATTGTGGAAATTCGGGCATCGGCTGAAGATTATCTTGAAACAATTTTCGTACTCGAAAAAAAATACGGCAAGGTGCGAGCCGTTGATATAGCCAATTATCTGAATCATTCGAAACCGACTATCAGTGTTCGGATGAAAAAATTTTGCGATAACGGATATATTACTTTCGATGAAAATAAATGCATTCACCTCACCGAAAAAGGCGGCGAAATTGCCCGCCGTATCCATGCGAGGCACACCCTGCTTTCCGAAGTGCTTATGGCTATCGGCGTAAGCGAACAGCAGGCGTTCGAAGATGCCTGCAAAGTGGAGCATAATATAAGCGAGGAAACTTTTGCGTGTATCAAAACATTTTACGAGAAATTTACAAATTCATAAAAAATACGGAGTCACGAAAGGATAGAGTCTTATGAAAAAATTTTTGACATTGCGGAAAGGTTTAATTGGTGTCGCAATGATTTGCTGCTTTTTGCTGCTCGCGGCGTGTTCGGGTGAGCCGGCCGACGGAGCAGAGGTTCGTGTTGCGGCAATGCGCGGGCCTACGGCAATGGGATTGCTTCATTTAATGGACGCGGCAGACAGTTCGCAAAACGAATATTCCTTTGAAATACTCGGCTCGCCGGACTTGGTTCCGCCGCTTTTCGTGCAAAACGCGGTTGACGTTGCGGCCGTACCGGGAAACTTGGCGGCAATTTTGCACAACCGCATGGACGTGCGAGCGTTGGCAATTGTCACGCTCGGGGTGCTTCACGTTGTTGACACAACCGGCGACGTGCATTCCGTCGAGGATTTGCGCGGACGCACAATTTTCGTCAGCGGACAGGGCGCGACGCCGGAATTCGCACTGAATTATGTATTGACGCAAAACGGCTTAACGCCGGGCGTTGACGTTTTCGTGGATTTTCGTGCGGAGCACACGGAAATTGCCGCAATGCTTCAAACCGGTGCGGCGGAAATCGCATTGCTGCCCGAACCCTTTGTAAGCACGGTTTCGGCGCAGGTTGACGGGCTTCGCGTTGCGCTTGATTTGTCGGAAGAATGGAATCGCGTTCAGCCGGATTACGGTTTAATTATGTCCGTTGTTGTTGCGCGGGCGGATTTTATTGAAGAAAATCCCGACGCCGTTGCAATTTTTCTCGAAGAATACGCCGCGTCCGTCGAATTTGTAAATGCAAATATCGAAGCAGCCGCCGAACTTGCCGCCCGCTTTGAAATCATCCCGAACCCCGCAATCGCCCGCAATGCGATTCCGCGCACAAATATCGTGTTCAAAACAGGCGAGGAGATGCAACGCAATCTCAGTGGATTTTTGCGCGTTTTGTATGAAGCCGAACCGCAATCCGTAGGAGGCGAGTTGCCTGAAAGCGCGTTTTATTTCATGCCTTAAATTTTTGCCCGTTTTGCTGTTTTGGCTTCTCGTGTGGGAAGCCGTTGCCGCAATAATCGGAAGCGATTTGGTTCTTGTTACGCCGCGTGTTACTTTCACGCGGCTTGTTGAATTGGCGCGAACGGCAGCGTTTTGGCAAAGCATCGCAACAACCCTCGGGCGAATTTTGCGCGGATTTTTGCTCGCGCTTATCGCCGGGACGATTCTTGCCGCGCTTTCCGCACGATTTAAAACTTTTTTCAAGCTGATTCTTCCCGCCGTCAACACCATGAACGCTGTGCCGATTGCATCGTTTACAATTTTGGCGTTAATCGCGTTTAATCCCTCAAATTTGGCGATTTTCGTGGCGTTCGTAACGGTTTTGCCGATTATTTTTTACAACACGCACAAGGGCATCGAAAGCACCGACCCGCAATTACTCGAAATGGCGAAAATTTTTCGCGTCCCTGCTCGTAAAATTATTTTCAAAATTTATTTCAAAACTGTCGCGCCCTATATTGCCGCCGCCGCAACGTCGGGCATCGGTTTCGCGTGGAAATCGGGCATTGCGGCGGAACTTATCGGGCAGGTGAACGGCACAATCGGCATGAATTTACACGCCGCTCGAATTTGGCTGAACACCGCCGACGTTTTCGCGTGGACTGTTGCAATTGTGCTTTTAAGCTACGCCATGGAACGGGCGTTCAGACTGATTTTGCGCAGGAGAAAAAATGAAAACAGAGCTTAAAAATATTTGCAAATCTTTCGACGGCAAAGAGGTGCTTCGCGACGTTTCCGCCGTTTTCCGACCGGGATTCACCTGCATGATGGGGCAATCCGGCATCGGCAAAACGACTCTTGCAAAAATTATTGCGGGGCTTGTCGCACCGGATTCCGGCGAAATAATCGGCACGAACGGGCTGAAATTTTCCGTCGTATTTCAGGAAGACAGGCTTCTTGATTGGGAAACCGCCTTGGGCAATTTGCTTTTTGTAAGCCCCGACCGCGAACGCGCCGTCGCGCTTTTAACCGAGGCGAACTTGGGCGAAAATCTGCACAAAAAAGCCGCCGATTTAAGCGGCGGAATGAAACGGCGCGTATGCATTTGCCGCGCCCTGATTGCGGATTACGACGTGCTGATTCTCGATGAGCCGTTTAAGGGACTTGACGCCGAGCTGAAACTCTCAATCATGCAAATGGTGAAAACTCACGCCGCCGGCATTGTAATCTGCATCACCCACGACGAATCCGAGGCGGAATTTTTAGGCGGTAAAAAGTTTGTTTTTTAAATATAGTGAATCAATTTGATTTGCGCCCCGTCGGCGTCAAGTGCATTGTGGTGAGCGACCGGTTGTTTTTCGCAGAAAAACACATCGAGCGAACCGTTTACGATAGCGAACGCCATTGAGAACCGGGAAGGCGAGGCGGGAAACGCGGGCTTCTGCGCGTTTTTCGCCGAAGCCTGAACGGGCTTCTCAAGTGCGTTCGCGACAATGCATAACCGATGGGACGCTTCCTAATTTGATTCACTATAATTTACAAAAGACCTTGGGGGCTTCGCCCCCAATCCCCCACGAACTTTTTAAAAAAAGTTCGACAAAAATTTAAAAATCGCGCGAATGCGCGATTTTTTTAAGGGGTCAAGGGGAATTGCCCCGGGATGCATGGGCGAGCAGTCCGCCGCAAGGCGAACGACCGGGCCCCTTGCAGGGGGTTTGGGGACGGAGTCCCCAATGTCATTCATCATTCAAAAATTGCTCTGTTGAACAGGAGCTGCTCCGGCTTCGAGGGAATGTGTGGGCTGCCGGCACGTAACCCCGGTATTCAATGCGCGATTGGTGCGCCGTGCTCAAGCTCCAATAAAAATTTTTTGCGTTCAAGTCCGCCGCCGTAGCCGGTCAAACTGCCGTTCGCGCCGATTACACGATGGCACGGAATGATAATATTTACGGGGTTATGGTGGTTCGCGCCGCCAACAGCACGAACAGCGGCGGGATTCCCCGCACGAACCGCAAGCTCCTTGTACGAAATTTTTTCGCCGTAAGGGATTTTGCAAAGTTCGCCCCACACTCGCTCGCGAAAAGGCGTACCTTTCGCGCAAATCGGAACGGTGAATCGGCGCAGCTCTCCGGCGAAATACGCATCAAGCTCACGTGCGCATTGCTGTAAAACTGCGTGTTCATCACATTCTTCCGCCTCCGGGGCAAAGGGCGTGAAAGTCCCCTCCCCTTCCCCGAATGTTCCGACACTTTGCCGATTTTTTTCGGTGTTGTCGCTACCCAAAGGAGTTTGCTCTTCCATCGCAAATTTTATTTCCGTAATAAAGCCGGCGGACGCTTTAATAATCAACGTGCCGACGGGCGATTCGTAATTTTTTGTCATTCGCTTAGCACCCGGCTTCCTTCTCCGGAGAGTATTGAAAATTTTCAACACTCTCCTCTGAGTATGCTGTCTAATTTTTCGACCTTTGACGTTAATGTGCCGGTTCGCCCGGGGCGAATGTCAGCGCGAAAATTCACCATCGTGCGTAAGCCTTTCTCCGCAAGCACGAAAGTTGCGTCTTTCACAACCCGCATAACGGCGTCCCAATCGCCCTCAATTTCCGTTGACATAGCCGTTGTGCGATGCGGCAATCCCGACGCCTCGATTATTTTTACAACTTCCGACACATGCGCCGAAAGATTCTCGCCGACACCAACCGGAAAAATCGACAATGATACCAATGTGTTCATACATACCTCCTACAGGTCGCCTATAACGCGAATCAAGGGCAGGAAACAACGCCCGCCGATGCCTTGTAAACGGCTCGCTCAATGTCGTTTTTTCGGAAAAAGCATCCGAAAAAAACGACCGGTCGCTCGCCACAAGGCATTTACGGCGGCGCGTTGTTTTGAACTCTTGATTCGCGTCTACAATATCGCTCCGAGCATTTCGCCGATATTCGACGCACCGAGAATACGAAATCCCTCCGGCGCGACGATATTTTTTTTATTGGCGGCGGGCAAAACACAAGCGGAAAATCCGTGTCGCACGGCTTCGGCAACACGAATTTCCGGGCGCGAAACAGCACGAAGTTCGCCCGCCAAACCGACTTCACCCGTCACCATAATTTTCGCATGAATCGGCTTTTCCTTACAGCACGACGCAAGCGCGGCAACAATTGCGGCATCGGCGGCGGGTTCGTCAACGCGCAAACCGCCGGCAATATTTACATACGCATCCGAGTTTTGCAGCTTAAATCCCGCGCGTTTTTCCAAAACCGCCAAAAGCATCACCATGCGATTGTGGTCTGTGCCGTTTGCCGTGCGGCGCGGAGTGCCGAAATTTGTGTACGCGGTAAGTGCCTGAACCTCCGTAAGAAGCGGTCTCGTCCCTTCCATCGAGCACGTTACAACAGAACCCGCCGCACCGACCGGACGCCCCGCAAGCATATACGCCGACGGGTCTTCGATGCCGGAAAGTCCGCGTTCGCCCATCTCGAAAACGCCGATTTCATGCGTCGAGCCGAAACGATTTTTCACCGCGCGAATCAATCGACATGCATTTTTGTCGTCGCCCTCGAAATACAAAACGGTGTCAACCATATGTTCCAAAACGCGCGGCCCGGCAAACGCGCCCTCTTTTGTCACATGCCCGACCAAAACGCACGACATATTCAGCCCGTCTTTGGCGAGCGTCGTGAAAAACGCCGCGCATTCGCGCACTTGCGTGACGCTGCCGGGCAACGACGTTAAATCCGAAAGCCGCATGGTTTGAATCGAGTCAATCAAAAGAAGTGCCGGTTTAACATCCAGCACCGCATCACGAATTGCATAAATATCCGTTTCCGCGAGCAAATAACAGCCCTTCGCATCAACGCCGAGCCGTTCCGCCCGCATTTTAATTTGCGCCGCGCTCTCCTCGCCCGACACGTACAATATGGTGAACCCGTCGTTTGCCATTTGTTTGCACATTTGAAGCAGAAGCGTCGATTTTCCGATTCCCGGGTCGCCGCCGAGCAGCATCATGCTTCCCGCAACCATTCCGCCGCCCAACACCCTGTCAAGCTCCGAGATGCCCGTTTTTCTGCGCAAAAAATTTTCCGAATCAACGGAGATTTCGCTCAGAAGTCGCGCACCGCTCTTGCCGGCTTTCGCACTTTTTTTCGCCGCGCCTGCTCCGCCGGGCAAAACCGGCGCGACAGAAACCTCTTCAAGCGTATTGTACTGCCCGCACGACGGGCATCGCCCGAGCCACTTCGATTGCTCGTATTCGCACTGATTGCATATGAATACCGATTTTTTTTTCACTTTTAAAGTCGAAGGGGGAGAACCTTTTGACGCCGAAAAAACATGCCGGCAACCGCGCATTCCCTCGCAGCCGGATTCCGCTTGCAATGCCGAGCGTGTTAAAAAAAGGCTCTCCCCCTTCACCCCCTCTCCAAAAAATTTAAAAGAAAATCGCGCAAAGCGCGATTTTCTTGTTAAGGCGAAACTAACATCCCCATTCAAAAAGCCCTGTTAAGAACCGCGCAACGCGCGGTTCTTCGGGTCAAGGGACGAAGTCCCTTGTGGGGGATTGGGGGCGAAGCCTCCGAGGTCTTTAATCGTTCTCTAACAATTCAAGCAGTGTTTTGAGTTGCGAGTTTGAATCCATGTATGCGTAGCGTCCGCCGGGATATTCGCCCTTTTGAATGAGAGGAATGCCGTTTGCTTCGAGGCGCGCGACAACTTGCTTCATGCCCTTTACCACAAATGCAAGATGATGTACGCCTTCGCCGTTTTTATCCAAATCTTCGCGCCACGTTGAGGGGTGCGAATCCGGCTCGATGAGTTCGATTGTCATATTGCCGCCCACCGGGAAGAACATCAGCTTCGCCCGCGCTTCCGACGGTGCGCCGCGAAATTCCGTCAGAGCCTCTTCGCGCGTTCCCGTCCAATTCCATGCGGGACGCTCCGTGCCGAGCAACGCAGCGTATGCGTCGCCGGTTTTTTCGATGTCATGCACAAGGATTCCTACCTGCACGCAAACATCCGTTCCGAGTAAATTTTTTTCCATTTGAATACCTCCTATATTTTTACGCGCCGCAACGCTTCATTAAAATACTCCGGCAGGGGTGAAGAAAATTCTTTTTCCGCGCCGGTTGTCGGGTGGATGAATTTTATTTTTCGCGCATGGAGAATTTGCCCGTCCGCCCCGCGCGACGAACCGTAAGTCGCATCGCCCGAAACAGGATGCCCGATGTGCGCCATATGAACGCGAATTTGATGCGTTCGTCCGGTTTCCAAGCGAGCGGCAACGAGCGTGTGATTTTTAAATCGCTCCAACACTTCGATGTTTGTTGCGGCTTCACGCGCGCGCGCGCCGGGTGCGACAATTACCGCCATTTTTTTGCGGTCGCGGGGATGCCGCCCAATCGGCAAATCAATGCGCAGACGGTCTTTTTTCAGAACTCCCGTACATAACGCCGCGTATTCGCGCCCCATTTCGCGGCGTTCAAGCTGCGCCGAAAGCGCGAGATGCGCCGCATCGTTTTTTGCAACAACCATCAGCCCCGACGTGTCTTTGTCGAGTCGATGTACAATTCCGGGGCGCAAAACGCCGCCGATTCCCGACAGTTCGCAGTGAAAAAGCAGCGCGTTCACAAGCGTTCCCGTCAAATGCCCCGCCCCGGGATGCACCACCAAGCCTCTCGGCTTGTCAATCACGAGCAAATCCGCGTCTTCATACACAATTTCGAGCGGAATATTTTCCGCCGACGCTTCAAGCGACACCGGCGCGGGAATTTTGCAAATTATAACATCTCCGGATTTTACGCGATAGTTTTTTGTTAAGACCTCGGAGGAATTTTTGAAAAAATTCCCATGAACCCCTCTTTCGTTGAAGAACCGCGCTTCGCACGATTCTTCAAAAGAGAGCGGCGGCGCATCCGCGCGGTTGACTTTTTGCACGTGTCCGGCCGCAAGGAGCTTCTGCGCCGCATTGCGGGTGGGAACGAACGGCAATTCCCGCAGGCTTTGAGGGGATTTGTCCACATATTCCTCCGGCGTCCGCTGTGCGCCGGACAAAAAAATATCCGCTCGCAAGCCGTCGGCCTCGGGCGGAACAATCAGAGTGTGAATCATGGAAACGGGAAATCCTTAATCACGAAAAACCCGACGAATACAAGCCCGAACACGCCTACGGTAACATACGCATCGGCAAGATTCCATATGGGGAAATTTACGAAAATAAATTGTATCATATCGCGAACATATCCGAACGCAACGCGGTCGAAAAGATTTCCTGCGCCGCCTGCAAAAATCAAAATCAGCGGTACGCGCATCGCCCAAAATTTGTTTTCGCGGGGAAGTCTGTGATAGTACCACACAAGCCCGCCCAAAATCACCACTTTCAGCGCGGCAAGCAGCCATCTCGCGCCGTCCCATCCCGATAAAAATCCCCACAATGCCCCCGTATTTCGAAAATACGTAAGCCCCAAGACTCCCGGAATCAAAACAACGTTTCCGTCGTACAAATGCCGCTCGCAGCAACACAAATTGCCCGACGCCCAACTTTTCAGCCACAGGTCAAGCACCAATAAAACTGCAACCGTCACGACAAATACAATCCAATGCTTCTTCATTAACAACTCCGCAATCAATGAATTTTATTGATGAATTTTTTGGGACTTCATCCCAAACCCCACCCGCTTTAAAAAAAGCGGGGCAAAAATTTTTATGAAAAACCGCGCAAAGCGCGGTTTTTGTTAATTTTTGAGGAGGGAGGGGGTGCGGGGGAGGGAGGAACTTTTTTTAAAAAGTTCCTCCCTCCCCGCGAACTGAACAAAATTTATAAATCGCCGAACGAAATGCCCAAAGCGCGGGCAACTTTAACGAGTTCGCCGTTGGGGTCAACGGTTTTCGCGCCGCCCTTGGCAGTTTCGCCGGTTTCGCCGCGCCCGAGTACGTCTTCGAGGCTGATACTTTCCATTTTGCCCCCTTTGAGGCAAACCATTCTGCCGGTTTCGCCGTCGCGAATCATTTCGGCAACTTTGAAGCCGTATCGTGCGGAGAGGATTCTGTCGGCGGGAGAGGTGTCGCCGCCGCGCTGAATATGCCCGAGAACGCAGTGGCGAACTTCGTGCTTGTCCTTGATGCGCTCTTCAATTTGTCCCGCAATGTATTTTGCAACGCCGCCGAAACGGTCGCCGTCGGGGCTGCCGGGTACAAATTTTTCAACAAGCGGCTTGCCGTCTGCGCCGGCCGCGCCTTCGGTAACGGCAACGATTGAGAAGGGTTTGCCCGCCGCGCTGCGAGCTTCGATTTTTTTAACGATGCCGTCTACTGTGTAGGGGATTTCGGGAATAACGATGACGTCTGCGCTGCCGGCAATGCCCGCGTGCAAGCAAATCCAACCTGCGGAGCGTCCCATAACTTCCACAACGATTACGCGATGGTGGCTTTCGGCAGTTGTGTGCAGGCGACCGAGATTTTCCGTAACGATGTTTACTGCGGTGTCGAAGCCGAACGTTGATTCGGTTGCGGGGAGGTCGTTGTCGATGGTTTTGGGAACGCCCAAAACTTTTATGCCGCCGCCGGCAACTTTCTCGCCTTTGCGGGCGAAATCGCGCGCGCTGGTAAGCGTTCCGTCGCCGCCGAGAACAACAAGATGCGTTACGCCTTCGTTAAGCATGTTTTGGTACGCAACGTCGGAAACGTCTTTTCTCACCTCTGCGCCGTTTTCAACAACGGAGTAGTTAAAAAGGTTGTCTTTGTTCGAATTATAGAGAATTGAACCGCCGCGATGCAAAATCCCCGACGTTGTGTTGTTGTCGAGCTTTACAAAATCGTTTAAGTACATTCCGCGATAGCCGAATTTATATCCAATCATCTCGCAGTCAAACATACTGTGACACGCACGAACAAGCGTGTAAATTACTGCGTTAAGCCCGGGCGCGTCGCCGCCGCCGGTAAGCATTGCAATTTTCTTTTTTGCCATTTTCCGTAACCTTCCTTTTGCTAAAGTTTTTTATAGTTGGAGTATTATTGCACAAAAAAAATTTTTTTGCAAAACCTGTCACGCAACGGGCGTTTGCTTCGCTCGCAATTTCTGTCGGTAGCTGTACAGCTACCGACAGAAATTGACGCAACAGTTTTTCAGGACACACGAAGGCATTACGTACGCGCATTGCGGTGCGCGCTATCAAAAAAATCGACTTAGGTTTTGTAGGTTTCGCATAATTTATGCTTGACAACCTTTCCGGAATATTTTAGAATCATCATATCTTAGCCCCGATTAAGATTTTTTTTGTGTGAGAATGACTTTGTATGAAATGAGGAAACGAAATGCGCACTACCCACATTACAAAACCCCACGAGGTTACGAGAAAATGGTTCGTAATCGACGCCGAAGGCAAAAACTTGGGGCGGCTTTCCACGCAAATCGCACATATTTTACGAGGGAAGCATAAGCCCACTTACAGCCCCTCCGTTGATACCGGCGATTACGTGATTGTTGTAAATGCGGACAAGGTTGTTGTAACCGGCCGCAAACTCGAGCAAAAAACCTATGTGAGAAATTCCGGCTACATCGGCGGCAGAAAAGAAACAAAACTCAAGGACATGCTTAATAAAAAGCCCGAGTTTGTACTTTGGCACGCCGTTAAAGGAATGCTTCCGAAAAATAATCTCGGACGCAAAATGTTCGGAAAGTTCCACGTTTATGCGGGTTCCGAACATAATCATCAGGCGCAAAAGCCCGAAGTTTTCGAAATAAAGGAGTAGGCATATGGCAGCAGTTTCTTATTACGGCACGGGCAGAAGAAAAAGCGCGGTTGCGCGCGTGTATCTTGTTCCCGGCAAAGGAAAAATTATCATAAACAAGCGCGAAATCGATGATTATTTCGGGCTTGACACACTTAAACTTATTGTTCGCCAACCGCTTGAACTTACGGGAACAACGGCAAAATTCGACATCAAAGTTAATGTTTTCGGCGGCGGTTACACAGGACAGGCGGGCGCGATTCGCCACGGCATTTCACGTGCGCTGCTTGTTGCGGACGACGATTTCCGCGCTCCGCTCAAAAAAGCAGGATTTTTAACGCGCGACCCTCGCATGAAGGAGCGCAAAAAATACGGTCTCAAAGGTGCAAGACGCGCACCCCAGTTCTCCAAGCGTTAATGAACCGGCTCGCGCAAACCGCGCAGGGCTGCGACTTACCTCTCGAAAACCCTCGGCATTCCGCCGGGGGTTTTCGAGATATTCGCGCTTATGCTAAAATCAACCTGTTTTTGGACGTTCTCGCCAAGCGCGAGGACAGCTACCACGATATTTTTTCCGTGATGCAAACCGTCAGCCTTTGCGACGATATTCATATTAAAAGGGTCGCGCCTTGCGAAGGCGAGCAAATTCGCCTCACATGCAACGACCCGACCCTCCCCACCGATAAGCAAAATCTTGTTGTACGAGCGGCGAACGCGCTTGTTCGCACAAGCGGCATCCGCGACGGAATCGACATAAATCTGACAAAGCGAATCCCTGCGGGGGCTGGTCTTGCGGGCGGAAGCAGCGATTGCGCCGCAACGCTTTCGGGCATCAACGAGCTTTTCGACCTGAAAATCCCGCACGAACAGCTTATGAAAATTGCAAAATCTCTCGGCGCGGACGTACCGTTTTGCCTGACCGGCGGCACTGCAATAACCGAAGGAATCGGCGAAAAAATCACGCCGCTCGAGCCGCATCCGCCGGCGTACATCGTTGTTGCGTCGCCGGGCATTCATGTTTCAACCCCGGAAACATTCGCGCGACTTAACGCCGCAAATTTCAATAATGTGCCGGCAAAGGAAAAATTTTTATCGGCATATTCGAAAAAAAATATTTCGCAAATTGCAAAATCGCTGTACAATGTATTCAGCTCAACAATCGCGCATCCCGAAATTTTCGATTTAATTGCGCGTTTTGAGGCTCTCGGCGCGGAAGGTGCGCAAATGAGCGGCACAGGTTCTTCTGTTTTTGCGTATTTTTGCGAAAAATCCACAGCCGAAAAAGCCATCTCCCGGCTGCAATGCAAGGCTTTCCTTTGCACCCCGGTAAACTGAAAGGAATGACCGCTATGAAAAAACTACTTATGTTATTTGCCCTGCTTTCGATGTTCGCCCTTCCCGTGACCGCGCTTGCGCAAACGCAGACTTTCCGCGATGTTCCGACGTCGCATTTTGCCTTCGACGCAATCCACTGGGTTTCCGACCCTGAAAACGGCTCGTTTATGGTGGGCGACGCGGGAAATAATTTTCACCCCGGCCGCCACATAAACAAATTTGAAGCCGCACAAATTTACGCAATGGCGGCAGGATTTCGCCATGTAACGCACGGTTTGCCCGAATCGGAACGTGCGGTTTTTGCGCGTTCGTTTGAAACATGGTTGCCGCTTTTAAATGAAATGGCGGACGAATATTCAAGTTGGAGTCGCACCGTTGACAGGGAAATTGCGTTTCTGCTGTACCGCGAAATTTTAACGCCGGATGACGTTCGAAACTTCGTTACGCGCACAGATACAACCGAACAACGCGCGTTCTTAACGCGCCAACAAGCCGTAGCATGGATATTGCGCCTTGCGGGCGAAAGCGATGCCGTCGCGGCATTTGCTCTGCCGCCGGCAACGCCCTTTCTTGATGACGCACAAATTTCGCACGTATATCGCCGATACGTCTATCATGCGCGCGACCTCGGAATCATCACGGGCGACGGCGGTTACATGAACCCCGTCGCGCATCTTACCCGCGCGGAAATGGCGGTGGTTTTCCGGAACGCACTTGCCGAAAAACCCGAAAATACGCCCGATACCGGTCAAACAACGGCGGTTTCCGGCACAATTTCAAGCGTACATCTTGATACACATGTCGGCATAACCTCGGACGCCGGCACAAATGTCTTCCCCGTCGCACGGACTGCCGTGGTTATGCTCGACAACGCGCAACGTTCCGTCGCATTTTTGCGCGAAGGAATGGCGATTGCCGCACTGGTTGACGAGCAAGGGAATATCATAAGCCTTTCGGCGCGCTCAATTGAGGAGCGCGAGCGCGTGATTCAAGGCATAATAACGGACTTCGTTCCGCCCCAATCCCCCGGCGGAATCCCCATGCTCACAATAGAAAATCCCTACGGCGACAGCTTCGAACTGCGAATTTTGCCGGCAACGCAATTTGTGCGCAACAACGCACCGTTGCTTGGCCTCAATGGACTTCGTATAGGCGACGCAATTACCGCCGAACTTTATACCGATTCCGTTTCGCGTGCCGCCGCGTTGGGTTCAACGAGTGTCGTGCGAGGTCGCTTGACCGAAATCCGCATTACCGAGCGCATCTCCGAAATAACCCTCGAACTTGAGGAAGGAATCGCAAGTTATTTCATCCGCCCCGAACTCTTCGATGTATACACATTGCGCGTCGGAATGCATCTTTCCGTAGAACTCGACAGCAGTGAGGTAATGTACGTCAATTTTGTGTAAAAAAAGCGAAAATCTAAACAACCCGCGAAAAAGGGTGGTGAACCATGGCGCAAGAAATGAGAAAATCATTTGCATCAATGCCGAAACCTATAGACCTTGACGCACCGTATAAACCAAACACCCCTTACATGCCCGACGAGTCGATAAAACGGCGAGTCGTGCCTGATTTTGATGCGCCGGCGTCTGATGAACGCTACGAAACACGACGAATTCCGAGGGAAAATGACGACGCTCGCTACGAAACTCGACGGATTCCGCGCGACGAAGGCCGCAGAGAAGAAAGCCGGTACGAAACCCGTCGGCTTCCTCCCCCGCCCGGCGCGAAAAAAAGACGCCGACCGCCACAGGAGCAATCCGCGCGGCCGCGCCGCCAAAAAAGCATACTTCAAGGGCATAACGTACTTCAAAGATTGTCCGGATTAACCTCCGGATTAGTAAATTTCAAAATAAATCCGATGATTATGAGTATCGTCGGTTGGAGCGTCGCGGGCATTGCGTTAATCGGATTTGCGATTTGGTTTATAACTGGACTGCTTGTTGATAACGCATATGCGGTTCTTGTAGACGGTCAACATTTCGGATACATTCGCAAGGTGCCCGACCTTACTTCCGAAGGCTTTCACGAAGAAGCCGTTCTTCACCTGCAAGCGGCGCGGGGAAACGTGCGGGTACAGGTGAACCAACGAGTCACGATTGAATCTGCTCGCGCACCCGCTCGAAGCCTCGAATCGCGCGGCGATGTTATCGGGCGCATCCATCGCGAAGCATTTACTTTCACGCTTGCAGCGCATGAAATTTGGGTAAACGGCAACTACGAAGCAATACTTCGCACACAATCCGACCTCAACCACGTCACGTTCATGCTTCAGGAACACTGGTGGAATGACAACACCGTTGAGGCGGAATTTGTCACCAATTGGGAAGTTCGAACGGTATATGTTTGCCCCGAAACAACGGAGTTTGACACGCCCGATTCAGCATATTTCCGGCTCGACCGCCGAACATGGCAAACTTATGCGTACATCGTTGCTCGCGGCGACACCTTGGACGCAATCGCGATACGTTTCGGCACAGACATTTCCCGCATTATGGAGCGAAACGGTCTCACAAGCACCACAATTTTTCCCGGCGACACTCTTTTAATTTACAGAGAAATGCCGCTTCTTGCCGTACGAACATTTGACGAAACTCATTGGGACATACCCATCGAACCCCCTGCCGAAAGAATTCACAATGCCGATTTGCCCCACGCCGCCACAAATGTTATTCAGCAGGGACAACCGGGCATGGCGCGGGTAGTCGAGCGCGTCACCAGCATAAACGGCGTGGAGCAATCACGCGAAGTTCTCGACCCGGAAGTAATAATCGAACCTATTCCCGACATCACGGAGGTCGGAACCGGCGCGGCAACAATCGAACGCCGTTAGCGCACCAAGCGCGCAATGAACACCGGGGACATGTGCGAGTTGCCGCACGTTCCCTCGAAGCCGGTCACAGTTGTAACAACAAAATCGCGCTTAACAGCAGCAGAGAGCGAAGTGAACGTTTTCCGTTGCGTGCGCGATTTTAAATTGTATCAAATTGATTCACTAACGGATTGGGGGCAAACAAAGCCCCCAAAAAAATTTTATTCATTTGAAGGAGGCTTCCGATGCCTGCAAAAATTTTGGTTGTTGACGACGAAAAAACGATTGTTGACATTTTGGCGTACAATTTGCGCAAGGAAGGCTACGATGTAATTGAGGCGCATGACGGAAAAAACGGGCTTGAACTCGCGGTTTCGGAAAATCCCGACCTCGTTATTTTGGATATTATGATGCCTGGGCTTGACGGGTACGAAGTGTGCGGGCGGCTTCGTAAAATCAGCCAGGTTCCGGTAATTATGCTTACCGCCAAGGCCGAGGAATCCGACAAGGTACTCAGTTTCGAAATCGGCGCGGATGATTACATTACAAAACCCTTCGGCGTGCGGGAAATGCTTGCGCGGGTTATGGCAAACCTGCGGCGCGGAAACATGGCGCAGCCTGTTTCGAACGGCACGAACGCACTTGTTTTCGGCGAATTAACCATCGACCTTGATATGTTTGAAGTGGCTCGCAACGGCGAAGCCATTGATTTAACTCGTCGCGAATTTGAACTCGTAAAATTTTTAGCAACGCAAAATAATCAAGTTTTCACGCGCGAAGCATTGCTCGAAAAAGTTTGGGGCTATGAATACTTCGGCGACGTGCGCACCGTTGACGTTACAATTCGGCGTTTGCGCACAAAACTTGAAACCATGCCCGACCACCCCACGTACATTTTAACGAAACGCGGCGTCGGCTACCATTTTACGCAGGAGTTCGGGGATGGGCTTGCGTAGCATCAAAACAAAATTGATTGCAATATATGCTGCTGTCGTTCTTGTTGTTATGACCGTAAGCGGCACTTTTATGTTGCTTTCCGTTCGTGCAATCGAAATCGACCAAACGCACAACGCCCTTCGAAGCACCGCCGTTTTAATAAACGAGCGCATCGTTCAAATGTACGAACGCGCTTATTTCGGAACGGCTCCGGAGTGGAATTGGCTCGGCGGATACGATATCGAAGGCGTAATTTTAAGCGACGCGGGTCGGGTTCTTGCTCCGGCGGAATTTATCGGCATGAATTTCAACGACACCGCTCTTGCCGCCGCTTTAACCGGCGCGGAATCGTTCAATGTCGGAAGCCTCGGCACAGATATGCAGGGCGCGGAACATCAATGGTTCACCTTTGCAATGCCCGTTGAAACCGACGGCGAAAATTTCGTTATTTACACGCGCCTTAACATGCGCGCAATGAACGAAAACCTGTTTCGCTTAACTCTCACCCTCGTAACGACGGTTTTAATCGCCCTCGTTGTAACAGTAATTTTTTGGTTTTTTCTCGGAAGCACACTGGCAAACCCGATTGTCGCCCTCACCAAGCACGCAAAGGCTCTGGCGCAGGGCGATTTTTCTCGTGAAATCGAAACCACCGGCGACGACGAAATCGGGCAGCTCGCGCGAGATTTCAGCAATATGTCAAAGGAACTTCGCGCAACGCTCGGTCGCATCGCAAGCGAAAAAAATAAAAGCGACGCGATTTTGCAAAACACTTCTCACGGCGTTTTGGCCTATGACATCAACGGCCGGCTTCTTCATGCGAATCCGGCAAGCGGCGAGCTTCTTCACGGCATAGATATTGCAAACACCGACGCAAACGCCGTATTTTCTTTCTTCGGATTCGACCCGGACGACGTTACCGGAATGAAACAGGGCGAAATTCGCGAAGCCGTTTACGAAAACGACGAGCTTTACATTTACGCCTGCGTGACCGCCTACACAAGCGAAACCGACGTTGTTGACGGCTTCGTTATCGTGCTGCAAGACATCACGCGACAACAAAAACTCGACAACATGCGCAAGGAATTTGTTGCAAACGTATCGCACGAACTTCGCACGCCGCTCACAAGCGTGAAAACATACACCGAAACCCTTCTCGACGGCGCGATTAACGACCGCGAAACCGCCCTGCAATTTTTAAAAGTAATCGACGACGAGGCAAATCGAATGTCGCTTCTTGTGTCCGATTTGCTGGAACTCTCCCGCATCGACGCCAAGCAAACCACCATCGAAACCGACGTTGTTGACCTCGTTGCATTGTTGCGCCTCGCGATTCGGCAAGCAATTGTCCTCGCCGAGCAAAAGGGGCAGGAAATCGAGTTCTCGCCGCCGGAAACCGTTTGCTTTATCGAGGCAAACGCCGCGCGAATCAACCAGGTAATCTCAAATATCGTTTCAAATTCAATCAAATACAGCCCCGAAAAAACCACAATAAAAATTCGGCTCGAATCAACCGAAAAATTTTATCGCGTTTTCATCACCGACCAAGGCATGGGCATTCCGCAAGAAAGCCTCAGCCGCATTTTCGAACGCTTTTATCGCGTTGATAAAGCACGTTCGCGCTCAATGGGCGGCACCGGTCTCGGCCTCGCAATCGTACGAGAAATCATGGAGGAACACTGCGGCAAGGTTTATGCGTCAAGCCAGCCCGGTCAAGGCACAACGATGATTTTACGCTTCAACAGAATGGTGGAGTAGCGCGCCAAGCGCGCATTGAACGCCAATAGCAGCAGTGAGCGAAGCGAGCGTTTCCCGCTGCGCGGAGACACATGACGGCAACGACACATTCCCTCGAAGCCGGAGCAGCTTCCTGTACAATAAAAAATTCAGCAGCAAGGGGAATAATATGAAAATTAAAACAATTCCCGCAATAAAATCCGCAATAATTCTCGTCCTTGCCGCGTTAGCGGTTTATCAAGTGAGCCGATTATGGCTTGTCGAACTTGTGGACGGGAATTTTTTTCTGTATTTGCAGGCGCGTTTTCCGAACGCCGTTCCCGACGGGCAAAGTGCGTTCACACGCCCGTATCGAATCGTGCGCGGAAACGGCGACGTCTTTGAAATTCGTTACAGCGGCATCGCCGCGTCCGACGAATGGGCTTTTGGTCAAAACGCGCTTCGCTCGGTTTTGCGCAGCGGCGTTTTTGTTGATGAACCGAATGTTCCGCCGCTAAAAATCATCTCCGGTCGCCCCGTTTTGGTGTACGAATACGCATTTGATATGTGCGTCGAAACTTTTGCGAAAGCTCTCGGGCGACGAAACGCCGATTTGTTCACAAATGCCGGCATCGAAACATTTAACACCATTGCAATTCGTCCGCCCGACCCCCAAATGCCCGAGCCGATTCTCAACCTGTGGGTTATCAGCGACGCCCGCATTTGGCACTTTTTTTTACCCAACGCAGTCGGTTACGAATTTGAAATTCGCGAACCAAATCCCTTCACCTTAAATTTCACCGCCTCCGAAAACGGCTTCGTGCCGCAAATTCCGCACGGCGGCTTTGTGTACAATCGAATTCGCGCCGAAAATCCCTTCCGCGACCCGCAGGGGCTTTTTCGCGTTTCGTATATTCGCAATCGCGTCGAACCTTTTTTCGACAACCCGTCTGCAATTGTTCCGAGTATGCGCGAAGTTTACACCTTCACAACGCGCACAACCATGGTGCGCTACCTCGAAAACGCCGTTCTCGAATACACAAGTTTTCGCACGCTCGGGCGCACCGCCCAAAGCTATCTCATGGCTGATTTTTCCGCCGCGCTTGCCTTCATCGCATCCGACCCGCATATCGCAAATCAAGAAGTTTTCCTGCGAAATCACGAGCCGCGCGGTCGCGGACATATTTTCTTTTTCGACTATGTAATCGACAATCGCCCCCTCGTTTTAACCGAAACTTGGCCCACAGGGCAAAATTGCAACGACCCCCTGCTCTCCCCCGTAGAAATAACCGTGGAGTACGGGCGCGTTACGCGCTACAGACGCCTCGCCTACACATTTCATATTGCCGAACCCGCACGAAAAAATCCCACGCCCCCCGACGAATTTTTCTCTCTCGGATTTCCCATAAGCGGGTCGCCGGAGATAGAACTTTCGGTGCTGCTTCTCGGGGAGTGAGGACGCGGGGGAATTTTAAAACGCGCTTACGTTTGTTGTGAAATTTTTTTGCGACGCGCGGGAAGTGGTTGCGCTTGTCTTGCTTCGCAAGCCCAACGCCAACCACATAACCCGCTCGTTCGCAAAAAATTCCCCAACTGCACTAATCGCGCGTTTTAAAATTCCCCCGCACCCTCCTTCGCACAACCCGCAAATACCGAAAGCCGCCCGGCTGTAGGTAGGAAATTAGTTGAACGCGCAAGCGCGTAAAGGATACCGAAGACACGTGTTGGCAGCGGAAACATCTTCCCTTTCCTTCCGCCTTTTTCTTTTCTGCAAACCTTACAACTACGCCGCGAATGTTACAGAGCGCGGGATGCCCGCGAGGTGTGGGGCATGTTTGGGCTTCGCGGGTAGCGAAGCCAAACACGCCCCACCCCTCGCTATACACCCCGCAATCTGAAAAAGGAGTATTTTATGGAATGGGAACGCGCAAAAAATTTTATTTTAACGGCGTTTATTTTGCTGAATCTCGGGTTGGCATTTCTTTTGCATTTGGAAAATCGGCGTTTCGCGCTTACCGGCGACAGGGTGAGTACGATAAATGAAGTTTTAGCGAATAATAATATACACTTGTATACGTCGCTGATTCGGCGATTTCCGCCGATGCCGCATTTGGATATTTCGGGGCATTATTACGATATTGATTTATTGTTGGAAATTTTTTTCGGCGACGCGGATTTTTTTCGACGCGAAACCGAGACCGGGCATTATATATTTGAAACCGAGGGTGGCGCGTTCGGACGTTTGGAAATTTTGAACGGTTTTGTGACCTTTGACAAGCGCGATGCTTTAGGAGAAAATAGCTTGGCGGAAATTTCGCGAGCAGACGCGATTGGTGTTTCCGATGAGTTTATTGCCGAATGGTTTCCGGATTTTGTGCACGACCATATCTTTGATGATTTCGGCGGTGTGAGAATAATTTATCGTCAGGAATATCGCGGGCGGCTGATTCACTCGAACTATATCGACTTTTTCGTTACGTCGCGCGGGGTTGAGTGGATAGAAATGCAGTTCGGGCAAATTATCGGGCACAGTACCGGCTCACGAATGATTTTCGCCCCGGATGAAGTGCTGCTTACATTTATGCAGCGCGTACAGCACAGGGCGGCGGATACGCCGTACTTTATAAGTCATATTGATATTGTTTATTTGCAGGAATATGTTTCCGATGAGCGGGGTTCGGTGTATCCGGCAGTGCCGTTTTATCGTATTTTTGTATTGGATAATGATTTGGAATTTCTGATAAATGCTTATACGAATACAATAATAAACTGAACGCGAATCAAAAATAACAAGGGGGAACGACCGGTGACTGTAAAGCACACAATTTTGGCAGTTGACGATATTCCGTCGAATTTGGTGATTCTCACGGAAATTTTGAAAGATACGTATAAGGTTGTTGAGGCGGAAAGCGGCGCGGAAGCGTTGGAGCTTTTAAGCCGCATACAGCCGGACCTTCTTTTGTTGGACTTATCTATGCCCGATATGGACGGCTTTGAATTGCTCAAGCGGATTCGCGAGTATAAAAATTGCGAAACGATTCCGGTAATTTTTGTGACCGCAAACGACGATGCCTATTCTGAGGAAAAAGGACTCCGGTTGGGCGCGGTTGATTATTTGCGCAAGCCGTATGTGGCAAACATGATTCGGGCAAAAGTGCGTAATCATATCGAGCTGAAAATTTATCGCGACGACCTCGAAGCGACTGTTGCGGCGAGAACAAAAGAGCTTGAAGAACGCGCGCAACAGCTTTACGAGTCGCACAGTGCTACTATTATGGGGATGTCGTTGGTTTCGGAAAGTCACGATAAAATTACAGGGGCGCATTTGTTGCGCTTAAAGAATTTAACGGGTATTCTTGCGCGGCATTTTGCGAAAAAGCATCCCGATATTTTGAGCATGAAAACGGCGGATACAATTACGATGTATTCTCCGCTGCACGACATCGGCAAGGCGGGGGTGTCGGATGCCATTTTGAAAAAGCAGGGCAAACTCACGAATGAAGAATTTGACCAAATGAAGGGGCATACAACAGGCGGCGCAAATCTTTTGCGCGACCTTGCAAAAATAAGCCCGAGCGAAAGCGGCCACATGAAAATTGCAATCGAAATCGCCGAGTGCCACCACGAACGCTTCGACGGCACGGGTTATCCGAACAGGTTGCAAGGCGATGAAATTCCGATATCGGCGCGAATCGTTTCAATCGCCGATATATACGACGCGCTTCGTTCGTCGCGGCCGTATAAGGAAGGGTTCACGCACGAGGAAGCGATGAATATAATCTTAACCGGCGACGGACGAACAGTGCCGTCGCATTTCGACCCGTTGGTATTGCAGGCATTCAGCGAAACCCACGAGGAACTCCGCGACGCATACGACGCAAATCCGGACCCGCATATCGCGGAGATGCTTTGACGCGGCAAAGCACAACCGGTATAATGTAATAAGTGACGAGGCAGGGGGTTGCAGGCAATATGACTTTTTCGCATTATGACTTAGGGGGCCTTGAAAAAGGTATAACGATAGAAATTACTCTGAACGGCAACGTGGCCAATGTATTTCTCATAGACCACGAAAATATGTCAAAATATATAAAAGCGAAACCGTTTAAGGCACTCGGCGGCCGAATGACGTTTTCGCCTATTCGCATACAAACAATTTACGCCGCACATTGGCACTTGGTAATTGATTTGCCCGCCGGTACAGGGATGGTTAAAGCAGGGTATCGCGTATTGAGGGGCGGTGCGCCGAATATAAGCACCAAACCCGACATTTTCCGCCCGACGGAAGCGCAACTTGCGGCTGCGGCGGCAGCAGCAGAAGCCGCGAAAGCAAAAGTCGCAAAAGCTGCCGCTTCGGACGGCGCGAAAAAAGAGCCTGAAGTCGGACTCGAAGGAGTTTCGGGCGTTACCGTTACGTGTCCGAGTTGCCATGCATCAACGGTGCTCGGCAAGTTTTGCATGGAATGCGGATTGACGCTTCAAAAAGGTTGCCCGTCCTGCCATACCGTGAATCCGTTGCAAAGTAAATTCTGCGTGGAGTGCGGTACAAAAATATAAAAATGCCCGAACGCGAATTTAACATCAACAGTAAACGATTCCCGTTGCGCGGGTATGTGTGTGATTTGTTGTGCTTTTCTGCGAAATAAAAAAAGCCGGATTCGAGACCTCGGCTTCTGTGTCAGTTTCGGGAAGTTGTCGAAACGCTGTTACACGTCAAATATATCCCGCAAAATTTTGAGGGTCACAAGTGCGTCCGCGAATGCAAAAAGTTCAATTTGACGAACAAGCACCTTTGTTTCGGGAATCCTTTCGATTTCGGGGATAAGTTGAGCGCAGGAAGCATCGCTTTCGGCTAAAGCGGATTCAAGTTTGTTAAAAAGCGCGGCGGTAGCGTCGCGAGAAAGCGGAACAAATATCGTGCTGTCGTTTAAAACGCCCGACGCCGCAATTTCTGACAAAACGCGGTCAAGTTCCGCCTCCATGTCCTGCAAGTCGGATTCTTCGGGGGCTTGCCTGTCGCGAAGCCTCTGTTCAACTTTAAGCGCGATTTCACGCAAACCGTCCTCGTCGATTAGCGCGGCGAGGCTTTTTAATGTGTGCGCAATTCTGTGCGCCGTCGCGAGATGGTTCGCCTCAATTTCCGCCCGCAAATCGTGAATTGTGTATCGTTGCGCCTTTGCAAAATCGCGGCGGTAACGCGCCATTTCACTTGTCACTGCTTTTTCCCCCCGATAACATTCTCAATCCTTTGAAGCACGTCAGCCTGAACAAACGGCTTTTCGATATAATCTGCCGCGCCGAGCGCGAACCCTCGCTCTTTATCCGCCTCTTCTGTTGCGCCGGATAAAAATATAACGGGTATTTGCTTGTTTTCCTGCCTTAAATTTTCCAGAACTTCAAAGCCGTCCTGCCCCGGCATTTTTACGTCGAGCAAAATCAGGTCGATATTTTGACGAAGCACAATTTCTAAGCCGTCTTTGCCGGTTTTGGCGGCTTTTACGCCGTACAGCGGCAAAAGCATTTGCGATAATGCGGAAATTATCATCGGGGTGTCGTCGATAATCAGAATTGTGAACCTCCGTTCGCTATCAAAACCGGCAAGCGAAGCAGTCTGTTCATTTTGGGTTATTATGCCGTTTTTCTCCACCAAAACCCCTCTTTTCAAAAATTTTGCGTATTTTTAATGATTTTATTCAATAAATTCGTAATCGTCAAGCATTTTGTTAAAAACCTGCCGGTAATAGTTTGGTTACCGAATAAGTTTGCATAAATTCTAAAAAAATCATAAAATTGCGTAAAACGAGGAGGTCTTTATGCCGAATCAAAACAGGACTCCCATTCGTAACGCATTGGAAGAACTTGAGGAGAACCGCATCATCCCTTTTGATGTGCCGGGACACAAACGCGGCAAAGGAAACAGCAATTTGCGTGAATTTTTGGGCAAAAAATGCCTTTCTATTGACGTAAATTCCATGAAGCCGCTCGATAATTTATGCCATCCGGTTTCCGTTATAAAGGAATCGGAAGAACTCGCCGCTGCCGCATTCGGAGCGGCTTATGCTTTTTTATTGGTCGGCGGCACTACAAGCGCGGTGCAGGCCATGGTTTTTTATGCCGTTAAGCGCGGCGAAAAAATTATTTTGCCTCGAAATGTGCATCGCTCGGTGCTTAACGCGCTTGTTTTGTGCGGCGCGGTGCCGGTTTATATTCCGTGTCGCACCTGTGAAAAATTGGGCATCGGGTTGGGAAGCTCCGTCGGCGAAGTTGAACGCATCATTCGGCAAAATCCCGACGCAAAGGCAATTTTGATTAACAACCCCACGTATTACGGCATTTGCTCGGACGTCGCCGGCATTGCGAAACTCGCGCACGACAACGGCATGTTGCTTCTTGCTGACGAAGCGCACGGGACGCATTTTTATTTTGCCGAAAATTTGCCGCGCGCCGCAATCGCCGCCGGCGCGGATTTATCTGCCGTAAGTATGCATAAATCCGGCGGGTCGCTCACGCAAAGTTCGTTTTTGTTGTGCGGCGAAAACGTCAATTCGAGCTACATGCGTCAAGTCATAAATTTGACGCAAACAACAAGCGCGTCGTACATTTTGATGGCAAGCCTCGATATTGCGCGAAGCAATCTTGCCCTTCGCGGCAAAAAAATTTTCGCCGAAGTTTTGGAACTCACTGAATACGCCCGCTCCGAAATTAACAAATCCGGCGGATGGTACGCTTTTTCCGACGAAATTATCGACGGCGACACCGTTTTCGATTTCGACAAAACAAAACTTGCCGTAAACACTCTCGGCACGGGGCTTGCCGGCATCGAAGTTTACGACATTTTGCGCGACAAATACGAAATTCAAATTGAGTTCGGCGACATTGCAAATATTTTGGCATACGTATCAATCGGCGACAATTTCAAAAATATCGAAATGCTGATAAGTGCGCTTGCAGACATCCGCCGGCGGGGTGCGCAAGGCGCACAGCAGACACCGGGGGCAAATGCACAAGACGATAACATTCCCTCGAAGCCGGAACAAACTACGCCCGCTTCGGACGCCGGGCAGGTTCGTATGGCGGAATATATTTCGCCCATTGTGCGGCTTGCTCCGCAGGACGCTTTTTACGCCGCAAAAAAAAGCCTGCCCATTGAGGAATGTGCAGGAAAAATTTGCGCCGAGTTTGTAATGTGTTACCCGCCGGGGATTCCGATTGTCGCGCCCGGCGAGGAAATTACGCCGGAAATTGTACAATATATAATTTACGCCAAGGAAAAAGGCTGCTCGCTTACCGGCCCGGAGGATATGCGGGTTGAACGAATAAATGTAATTGAATCGTAAGCATCACGCGGTTTTCCAACGTTTAAGCGTCGGAAAAATCGCCATTATTCGCGCGCGGGCGTCGTCGTCGCTTTTGTCGCCGTCTTGCTTCCACCACGGAATATTGCTTTCCACGGCTTGCTCAAGCGTCGAGCTGTAAGTAAATTTGCCGCCTTGCCAACAGTGCGTGCAGTAATCTTCGCTTGCGCCGCCGCAGGATTCCGTGCCGAAATCCTCGGGCTTCGCCATAGGCATGTAACATGATTGGCATCGTTTTTCCATAAATACATCTCCTTTGAAAAATTTTTTTGTTTCGCAAATTATAACACGAAAATGAAACCTTCAAAACGCGCGAAGCGCGTTTTAATATTTTTGTCGAACTTTTTTTAAAAAGTTCGCAAGGGGTTCGGGGACGGAGTCCCCGAAAGCATAAAGGAGCGAAAAAATGGAACTGTGGTTCAGCGAAATGCACACGCCGAATGTAAAGTTGTCAATCAAGGTGACGCGGCAGTTGTGTTGCGTGCAAAGTAAATTTCAGCGTATCGAGGTGTTTGAGTCGCCGGAGTTCGGGCGATTTTTAACCCTCGACGGCTTTATGATGCTTACCGAACGCGACGAGTTCATTTATCACGAAATGATAACGCATGTTCCGGTGGCGGTGCATCCGCAGGCGGAAAATATTTTGGTTGTCGGCGCGGGCGACGGCGGCGTAATGCGCGAGCTTGCAAAATATTCCGGAATAAAAAAAATCGACGTAGCGGAAATCGACGCCGAAGTTGTGCGCGTGTGCAGGGAATTTTTGCCGCAAACCGCCTGCGGTTTTGACGACCCTCGCGTAAATATTTTTTACGAAGACGGCTTAAAATTTGTGCGCAATCGCGAAAACGAATACGATATTATAATTGTCGATTCAACCGACCCTTTCGGCCCCGGCGAAGGGCTTTTTTCCATGGAATTTTACGGCAACTGCTTTCGCGCGCTTCGCGACGACGGAATTTTAATCAATCAGCACGAAAGCCCTTTTTACGATAAAGACGCGCAAACGGTACGGCGCGTTCACAAGCGCATTGTGCAAAGTTTCGAGGTGAGCCGCGTGTATCAGGCGCATATTCCCACGTATCCGTCGGGGCATTGGCTTTTCGGATTTGCGTCGAAAGGTCTTCATCCCGTTCGCGATTTAAAGCCGGAAAATGCCGTCGCCGGAAAAACACGCTATTACAGCACAAACTTGCACAAAGGTGCTTTTTTACTGCCGGTTTATGTGGAGGAAATGCTTTCGGAAAGCGAGTGAGGGAATTTCCGAAAAATCGAAAAAACCTATCGGCAACCATACCAATAGGTTTTTACCGAGGTGTGAAACATAACGAACGCTCGTGTCGAACAGCAACCTCGGTGCATTTATATAAACAGAGCATCGGCTCCTACTTCATACTACGGGACAACTTGCGCGAGTGTTACAAGCCATGTAAAATGATTCCGCACAAAGCAGTTTTGCTTTCGGCGCGGAAAATTTGCTGTACATCGGAGGCGTAAATGTTACTCGGAACAGACCCGGATAAACACTTGGATAAATCTGAATATAAAGAAATTTTGGGCGGCTTGGAAGATAAATTAACGGAGCTTCAGCAACGGGTTCGCGAGGCGGGGCTTCGTGTGGTAATCGTATTTGAAGGTTGGAGCGCGGCGGGCAAAGGAACGCAAATTTCGCGTCTTGTTAATCCGCTCGACCCGCGATATTTCGACGTTCGCACAACCGGCAAAATCACGGAAGACAAGCAAATGCGCCCGTTTTTATGGAGTTTTTGGTCGTATCTGCCGCCGAGCGGTCAAATTGTAATCATGGACAAAAGTTGGCATCGGCTTATTTTGCCCGAAAGCCGCGAAAGTTGGCCGCTTTCAAACATGGAAATGCACGGCTTTTATTTCGATGTAAACGCCTTCGAGCGGCAAATTGCCGACGACGGCTATTTGATTATCAAATTGTTTTTGCACATCAGCAAAGACGAACAGCAGCGTCGTTTACAGGCTCTCGACAGCGACCCGTCAACGGCGTGGCGCGTCACTGCGCAAAATCGCGAGCAAAACAATGATTACGACGAACATCTGCGGTCTTATGAAAAAATGCTCAAAATGACGGATTCGCCCCACGCGCCCTGGACAATCATAGAATCTAACGACCGCCGTTTCGGCGCAATAAAAATGTTACGAACGGTTACGGAAGCAATCGAAACGCGCCTGAACGCAACCGACAGCCCCATCCCCTCCCCTTTCGAAAACAGCGAACCCGTTCCGCGTATTTTGCAAAGCATCGCCCCCGACGAAAATATCAAGGAATACAACGAGCAGCTCGAACATTATCAGCAGAAATTGCGCGCGCTTACAAATAAAATGTACGCAAAACGTCGCCCGGCAGTAATCGTATACGAAGGCTGGGATGCGGCGGGCAAAGGCGGAAACATCAAGCGGCTTACGTCGGAAATCGACCCGCGCGGTTATGCGGTTGTGCCGGTTGGCGTTCCGCGGCAGTACGAATCCGCGCGGCCGTATCTGTGGCGTTTCATGGTCAAAATGCCCAAAGACGGACACCTGACTATTTTCGACCGTTCGTGGTACGGGCGCGTTTTGGTTGAGCGCGTGGAAGAGCTTACGCCGCCGCACATTTGGCAACGCGCTTATCGCGAAATCAACGAATTTGAGCAGCATTTGGTGGGGCACGGCACGGTTTTGCTGAAATTTTGGCTTCACATCGACAAGGACGAGCAGCTCCGCCGCTTCGAAAGCCGCCAAAACGACGCCGGCAAGATGCACAAAATTACCGACGATGATTGGCGCAATCGCGAAAAATGGGATTTATACGAATCTGCCGTTGACGAAATGATAATGCGTACACACACGCCCCATTCTCCGTGGATAATCGTCGAATCGAACAGCAAAAAATTCGCACGAATCAAGGTACTGAAAACCGTAACCGACGCTCTCGAAGACGCGCTTCAATAAGTGCGCCAAGCGCGCATTGAACGCCAATAGCAGCAGTGAGCGAAGCGAGCGTTTCCCGCTGCGCGGGGACATATGTGGTTTGCCGCATATTCCCTCGAAGCCGGAGCGGCTTCCTATGCAATAAGAACCTGCGGGACTCCGTCCCGCACGCGGCAAACAAAAGTTTGACCAAAACTTTAACAAAATCGCGCATTCGCGCGATTTCGAGTTTTTTGTCGAACTTTTTTCCAAAAAAGTTCGTGGGGGCTTGGGGGCGAAGCCCCCTAAACCGAAAGCCTGAAAAACAGAGGTCTGATATGCCGGATAACCCTAACGCAGGCCACAGACAGCGGCTGCGCGAGCGATTTCTTTCACACGGGCTTGATGCTTTTGCGGAACATGAGGTTCTGGAGCTGCTGTTGTTTTATTGCTATCCGCGCTGCGACACGAAAATTATCGCGAAAAAAATGCTTGCGACGTTCGGGTCGTTGCATAATTTATTTGAGGCAGATGCGAAATCGCTCACAAATACACTCGGCTGCACGGAAAATGTGGCCGTTTTTTTGAGCCTGATTCCGGCGGCGGCAAACCGATATTTTCGGAGTAAATGGGGCGAAAGCATTATTCTTGACGATGCAAAACTTGCCGGAAAATTTATTATCGACCTGTTCGTGGGCGAAACGGTTGAGAAATTTTATGTACTTTGCCTCGACAAAAAATTTAAGCTGATTAACACGGCGTTAATTTCGGAGGGTACGCTCGACGAAGCCGCTGTTTATCCGCGCGAAATAATGCGTGCCGCAATTCAAAATCATGCCGCCGGAATAATTTTGGCACATAATCATCCCGGCGGAACAATTCGCCCGTCGCGCGGCGACCTTGAAGTTACGCGCCGAATTGCCGAAGGCGCGGAAATTATCAATCTTGACGTAATTGACCATATAATTGCCGTCGGCGATACATACTATTCTTTTGCCGCCCGCGGACAGCATGTCGGGGGGTATTTTTGATGGAATTTTCGGAAAAATATAAAGTCCCCGAGCATATTTTTTGCTTGCTTGTCGGCGGAATTTATTTGTATTCGATTTTGCGCTCGGTTATAAACGCAACGTTTATCGACATGGGCGGGCTTGAGCTTTTCGCAGTCGGGATTTTTTCGCTTCTTTTGATGATGGTTTTTTTGTTCAACTACGCAACGCGGCTTATTTCGGTGCTGATTTTCGTAACCGGCGGATTTATTGTGCTTATAACTTGGGACCCGTACCGATACGAACACTTGTACGAGATGTTTTTAATCATCGGGGGGCAACTGCCGTACCGCCCGCAATTCGGCCCGACGATTGTTTTGATTCTGGCGATGCTTGTGTCGTTTGCGATTGTTGTTTTTATGGTGCATTGGTTTAATTTTTATGTTCTTGCGGCGGGCGGAACGGCGGCATTTTTGCTGACGTGGTTGCCGGGATTCTCGCGGGATGAATTTGCGTTTTTGCTTTTTTTTGCGGCGTTTTGCATGATTTTGATTCGCAAGGCGAATGTATCGGTTTCGAGCGTTTTTTCTGCCGTGCCGCTGTGCATCGCCGTTATTATTTTCACGAACGCCGTTCTGCCGAGGGAATCCGAACTTTTCGAACCGCGACAAATTTTCGAATCGACGCAGATTAACGATTTTTTTTACGAAATATTTAATCCTTCGCATTTTGCATTTCAGCAAACCGGATTTTCCGGCCCCGGCGGTCGGCTCGGCGGGCCGATTACGCCGAATAATCGTTACGTAATGACCGTTATTGCGCCGGGGCGAACGTATCTTGCCGGCGCGATAAGCAACGAATACGTCGGCGACCGGTGGCTGCGAAATCTCGCGGCGGGGGACATCTATACCCACGGCTTGCCGCCGGCACAATTCGAAATGCTTGAAACATCGGCGGCGTTGATTCGCGGTGCAACTCATGCCGACTATCGCGACGCAATTCAAATGATTCATCTCGGGTTGCCGCACACGGAAGTTCGGCGCGTCAACCCGACGGATTTTCCTGTTCTCGGGGTGGCGGAATTTTCGAATTTTAACCGCTTTGCCGGCAACGCGGGAGTAACGTTTCTGCCGGGCGAGCCGGAAATCATAATTTCACACATACTTGCCGCAGACTTCGACCGCATTATCAACCACGCGCAACCCTCCTCGCTGATTATGTTTTATTTGCATACATACATGCCGGTTGCGTCGGCGGAAATTCGGCAAAGCCCGAACAATCGCACGGGAACCGTTTTTCGTCCGCCGCGAGCGTTTTATTTGCGATTCAACGAAAATTCGCCGGATTATTCCGACGCGATTCAAATTTTGCCAACCGGCGACATGCAAACGCCCGGATTTATGTCGCGCGGCGCGGCATATCAAATGCAATTTTTGAACGTGAACACGGATTTGTCGTTCGTTGAGCATATTTTGCGCGAAGCCGGCGACGGGGTTTATGAAAATCGTTCGGCGGCGGAATTCCCCGCGTTTCACGGGCGCGGCGGCGTTCACGGCAGCATAATGCGGAGCGTTGAATATTCGACGCATATGCAAAATGCGCGAAATTCAGCCTTAGCGCGAACCATGCCGGAAACGCCGCTTTCCGCCGCCGAGTTCGCCGAACTTTTGCAAATTTACACGCCGCGCGATGCCAGAATCACGCCGCGATATATCGCAAATTCCGAACATTTTATGCAACTTGTTGACTCGTTTTCCCGGGAAATTTTAGCGCAATACGCTCGCGAGGTGCGGCAAAATTTTCTTGATGTTCCCGGAATCACGTCTCCGCGCGTACACGATTTAACCCACGAAATTATTCGTTATGCGCAAAATGACTTCGAGCGCGTTACGGCAATTCGCGACTACTTGTTGCAGTTTCCCTATACGTTCGACCCTGACCCCGTTCCGCGCGGAGTATGCTTCGTTGACCAATTTTTGTTCGAGGGGCAGGAGGGCTACTGCACGTATTTTGCAACGGCGATGGCCGTTATGTCGCGAATTGCGGGCGTTCCGTCGCGATATGTTGAGGGCTTTGTTCTGCCGCCGTCCGCTAATCCGCAAGAACCCGTTCGCGTAACAAATCGTATGGCGCACGCTTGGGCGGAAGTCTATTTGGAAGGCTTCGGATGGCACATAATGGAGGCAACGCCCACTTACGCATTTTTAATGAACCCCGACGCGCCCCCCGAAACCGCTCCCGGCGGCGGTTTCACGAACCCCTACTGGGTTGAACGGATGCAGGATTTAATGCCGGATTTCAACGATTTTGCAACGCCGCCGCCGTTTGAGTCGCCGGGGTTTGTTCCCGTGCCGCCCGCGCCGTTTGAGCCGGAAGAAGAACCGACCCTCACGCCGCGGCATCTCGCCGCACTGATTTTTGCGGGGGCGGTTCTTGCCGCGCTGATTTTTTTTGCTGCGTACAATATCAAGGCTCGAATTACCGTTCGTCGCGTGAAAAAACTTCCTCCCGGCCGTCAGGTTGAAATTTATTTCCGCGCAACAATGCGCATATCCGAACAATTCGTACCCCCTGCCCTGCCCGACGAAACCGAAAACGCATACGGCTTACGCGCCGGCAAACGATTCGCCTATCGCAGCGACACCGTTTTTTTCCGCGATTTAATCGCGCTTTACTACAAGGCAAAATATTCGCCGCGCGAAATAACGCCCGACGAAGCCGCTTTAATGCGCGAGGCTCATTCGGAAATGCTGTTTCTTTTGCGCGAAACGCGCCTGAAGTGGGTGTATTTGTACCTGTATCACGTGCGCGGCGTCGGAAAAATATATTTGCGAACAAATTTCAAAGAAAAAGGAAAAATTGAAAAATAACGCGATTT
Source organism: Defluviitaleaceae bacterium (assembly GCA_009781765.1). Taxonomy (GTDB): domain Bacteria; phylum Bacillota; class Clostridia; order Lachnospirales; family WQUN01; genus WQVC01. The sequence goes on from WQVC01000004.1 coordinate 39,232, forward strand.
TGTGTAACAAAAATGCGTTCAAACCGGTATTATTATCGAACGCGCAAAATCAATCGGTAACCAACCGGCTCTTTGGGCAAAGCCCCAAAAAACAAATCTTGACATTCGCGTATTAAGTCATATAATACACACGAAGGAAGGTGACGAACCTGAGCATTATTTTTGAACTGCAAAACGTGCGAAAGATTTACAAAATGGGAACGGAGCGCGTTGTCGCGCTTGAAGATATATCGTTGACGTTCGAGCAAGGCAAAACTTATTGCTTGTTGGGAACATCGGGTTCGGGAAAATCCACGCTTTTGAATCTTTTGGCAGGACTCGAAAAGCCGACTTCGGGAAGCATAAAGTTCAAGGGTCGACCGCTCGAAAATTTGAGCGAAAAGCAGCTTACTTTGTACAGGCAAGGTTACATCGGTTTCGTGTTTCAATCGTATAATTTGCTGCCGACGCTTACCGCGCTTGAAAACGTCACGTTGCCGCTGATTTTTCGAAAAATCGGCTCATGGAAGCGAAAAAAAGCCGCGCTGAAAATGCTGAGGGCCGTTGGTTTGGGCAACCGATGGCAGCACAAACCGCACGAACTTTCCGGCGGTCAACAGCAGCGCGTATCGCTTGCGCGAGCGTTTGTAAACGAACCGCAGGTAATTTTTGCGGACGAGCCTACCGGAAACCTCGACACAAGAACCACATACGAAATGATGGATTTAATCACCGGAATGGCGCGGACGCGGGGGCAAACGCTAATCATCGTAACCCACGACAACGAAATTTCCGAATATGCCGACCAAATAATTCAAATGCGCGACGGCTTGGTTGAAAGCGTAAAAGAAAACGCCGCCCGGCAAACGCCGGTAATACAAGCGGATTCCGAAAAAAACGAAGAGGGGATAACAAAAAATGAAGAAAATCCTGATAATATCACTGATAATGTTGTTGCTGACAGCAGCAATGCCGCTGAATCTGTTGGCGATTGATTTCGATGATTGGGTTGACGTTGAACGCCTCGTGCGCGAGGCTGTTGAAGCGGAAAGAGCTCGCCAACAAGCCATCATCGACCAATTGCGCGACCAAATTGACAACGCCGGCGAGGGCAACGTGCAACTCGTTTCGCCGCACAATATCACGGCAGAACCCGGCGACGAACGCGAAATCACCGTAACCGTTCGTAACGTCGGTTCGCGTCCCGTGCGCAATTTATTCACGCTTGCCGTTCCGGCGGCCGGCGCGCCGTTCACGGTGGAATTTTTGCGAAATTCAAATTCTGTGTCGCAAATCGGCGCGAACTCACAGCGCACAATGACAATGCTGATTGTCGTTGACGAAAACGCCGACCCCGGCAGTTACGACCTGAGCTTAAACCACTTTTTTCGCGACGACATAGGCGAAACCGCCACTTCAACCGACAGAATTAACATACGAATCGGCGGCGAAGATGAAGGCGAGCCGACCCTTGAAATTCGAAATATGTCAGCCCCCGCCGCACAAATTTCGCCGGGGCAAACGGCAACGATTTCATTCGAACTGCGCAACACCGGCGACGCGGAAGCGCGAAATGTAAGCATCGTTGCAAACACCGCTGACGTTATCGACCCCATGACGCAAAGCGAAATCAGTATTCCGGTGCTTGCGGCGGGCGAAAGTCGCACGCTTTCTTTCGGCTTCAGCGCGACGGAAGACGCCTCAACACGAACATACAACATCCGCTTCACGGTAAGCTACCGAGCCGACGACGCAACTCGCACATTCGACCAAGTCGCGCCGCTTGCCGTTTACAATCCCGACGACGATGACGACGCCTTGCCGACTTTGGAAATCCGCAACATGAATGCCCCCACCGGTCGCATAAATGTTGACCAAACCGGTCATATCTCGTTTTCGCTGCATAACACCGGCGATGTCGAAGTTCGAAATATTCGCGTTGCGGCGTCTGTTCCCGAAGGCGCAAACGCCGTTGTGCCGATGGGTACAACGAACATGCAGGTAATTCCGAGCATCGCGCCCGGCGCAAGCCACGACGTTTCATTCGGGTTTTCGCCGACGTCATCGGCAATTACCCGCAGCTACGCCGTGCGTTTTTACACGACGTTTCAACTTGTCGGACGCGCCGGCGAAAATTTTTCGTTCGAGCAATTCGCGGCGTTTAACGTCTACAATCCCGACGATGACGACGATGACGACGCGCGGCAAATTCCCCGCGTAATTATTTCCGATTCCGTGGTTTACCCCTCCGTGCCGCGAGCCGGTCAGGAATTTGAAATGACAATCACCTTTCGCAACACAAATGCAACGCGCCCGGTAAATAATATTCGCATTCTCATGGAAGAAGTTCGTGCGCAAAATTTGCCCGGACATCAGCAGCAGGAGCATTTCGCGGGATTTAATCCGGTTGGCGGAAGCAACACGCTTTTCATCGACCGCCTCAGCCCGCGCGAAGAAATCACAAAAAATTTGCGATTTATAACTTCGGCGGATGCAACGCCGGGTATTCATAACATGCGCTTCGAATTTGATTTTCAGGACGACAACTTCCGCGAGCATAAATCCACGGAGCAAATCAGTATGCAACTCGCGCAAGTTATGCGCATGGAACTTACCGACGTAAACGTGTCCGACCATGTTATGGCGGGCGGCTCCGTGTGGTTTTCGTTCCGGGTGATTAACTCCGGCCGCGTAAACCTGTTAAGCACCCGCGTTCGCACCGAAGGCCCCGACGATGTAAGCGAAGCCGGCGGCGAAGAAGGCATGTTTATCGGCACAATTAACGCGCAGCGTTGGTCTAATTTTGAAGGACGCTTCGACGCCCCCCACGACCCGGGCGAGCATCAATTCGAATTTGTCATAACCGCCGAGGACAACACCGGCGAACCTATCGAACTTCGCCATCCGTTCACGCTTTTCGTAGAAGGCGGATGGGACGGAGGAGGCTTCGACGGCGGTTGGGGCGACGATTTCCACGGCGGCGGCGGACGACCGTTCCCCGGCGACGGCGGATGGGGCGACGGCATGGGCATGGGCGGTTGGGAAGAACCGAGCGAACGCGGCGCAATTGCAAATCTCGTTCGAAATATTTTTACGCGCCCGATTGCACCGGAATGGTGGGATTCGGAGTTCATGGGTGACTTCACGGCGGAATCCGCCGCAATGCACGGCATCGACTTCGAGCAGGCCGACCGCGGAATAAATTGGTTTGTTGTAATAATTCCGGGGGTTGTTCTTCTTGCCATCCTTGCAATCCCGATTACAATCTTGCTTGTGCGGAGAAGCAAACGGCGCAAACGCCTTCTTTTCGACGACGACGACGCATAGCAGTTTTGCAAGATGTGCGGAAAATTTGCGTACATGCATTGTGGTGCGCGACCGGTTGTTTTCGTGTGATTTTCCCGAAAACGACAACGAGCGCACCGCTTACAATAGTAGCGAACGGCATTGAGAACCGAGAAGGCGAGGCGGGAAATCGCGGGCTTCTGCGCGTTTTCCGCCGAAGCCTGAGCGGGCTTCTCAACGCCCTTCGCTATGCACAGCAAATTTTCCGTACCGAAGCAAAAACCAGTCGCACCGTACAACATTCATTCCCCGGCGTCAGGAGGCATCAATGAGCATATTTGACACCGTAGGCATGTGCCTGCGAAATTTATACAAACGAAAACTGCGTACATTTCTTACGCTTTTGGGCGTAATAATCGGTACGGGTTCGATTATTCTGATGATTTCACTCGGGCTCGGTACAAACGCGCAGTTCGCCCGAATGGCAGAGGACATGAACCTCAACATGACCGAAATTGAGGTTGCGCCGCAATGGGGCGGAACAATGTGGTCGCCGGACGGCGGCATGGTTGAAATGCATCAGCGCGACCTCACCGACGAATCCGTCGAGCGTTTTTTGCGCATACCCGGCGTTCGTACCGCAACGCCCATGATGTCAAGTTCAATCATGTTTCGCAGCGGCCCGTACACCATGATTACTCAAGTTGTGGGCGTTCGACCGGACGCGCTCGCCCTTATGGGACACAACATGGAATACGGGCGGCTTCTCACCGACGATGACGCCGAATTTACTTTCGTTTTCAGCACACGCAGCGAACGCGGTTTTTTTGACGCCTCCGACCGCACCGTTTGGAACAGCCCGCGCCAATGGGACCCGAGCGACGATTTGCCAACCCTCGTTGACATTTTCAACGACGACATTCGCATTTATTACGACGCCTCTTCTTTTTGGAACACTCGCGATTGGGGTCACGGCGGAAATGACGATTTCGGGTTCGACCTCGACGAAGGTTTTGTTGCCGCGCGTTCGTTTGACATAAATATCGTGGGCGTGATTGCCGCGCCCGTCGTTGACCTGCGTTGGGGCGGCGGGCAAACAATTTACACCGACATCGAAACCCTTCAAGCCCTCGTCGCGATGCAAAGCGAATCGGAGCGTCGCGCCGCCGAAGAAAGTGAACATGACCCGCGTTTTTCTGCGGTAATCGGCGGGCCGCGCCAAACGTACCAAGACGTTCGCGTCCGAACAACCTCCATGGATAACACCGCCGACATCGCCGAAGTTATTCGCGAGATGGGTTATCAGGTGTGGTTTCCGGGCGACTGGATTAACAATATGCGCGATTCGCAACGCGGAATGGAAACGCTTTTGTTCGCAATTGCCGCAATTTCGCTTTTTGTCGCCGCAATTAACATCGCAAACACCATGATTACCTCCGTTACCGAGCGCACGCGCGAAATCGGCGTTATGAAGGTTATCGGCGCGTCTATTGCCGATATTCGCAAGCTGTTTTTGCTCGAAGCCGCCGTAATCGGTCTTTTAGGCGGAATTTTCGGCGTAATTCTCGCCCTCATCATCTCATATGTAATGAACACTTTTGACATACCCTTTCTGGCCGACCTCGGAATGGGCGTACCCGATTGGATGATTGGCGAAGAACGCGGCGCGATGTCGGTTATACCTTGGTGGCTTTGCCTCGTTGCGCTCGGCGTTGCAATCGGCGTAGGGCTTGTAAGCGGATTTTTTCCCGCTTTCCGCGCAACGCGCTTGAGTGCGCTTGCGGCAATTCGTGGTGATTAAGTTTTAGGGATTTTGGGGACTCCGTCCCCAAGCCCCTGCAAGGGGGCGCAACGCCCCCTTGACCCCTGTAAAAAAATCGCGCTTCGCGCGATTTTTTAGATTTTTTGCCACGCTTTTAAAGGGCGCAGTAAGCGAAGCGCACGCGCGAAAGACCGTTTTCAACTTGACTCACTATACAAATCCGAAAGGGTGTTTTTTTATGAAGAAAATTATTTTAGCGTCGGGTTCGCCGCGAAGAAAGCAGCTTTTGGAGCTTGCGGGTGTTCCGTTCGAAATTATCGTGTCAAATGCGGACGAAACCGTTACCGGCGCGCCGGACGCACAGGTTAAAGAGCTTGCGCTTCGTAAAGCGCGAGCCGTGCGGGATGCTCTCGCCAATGCATTGACTCCGGAAGAATCGTGCGAAGCGCGGTTCTTCCATGAAAGTTTTTTTGAAGGGGGTACGGGGGAAACTTTTTTTTCAAAAAAAGTTTCCCCCGCCACACCCCCAATCATCCTCGGCGCGGATACTCTCGTATTTATAAACGGGCGCGTATTGGGCAAGCCGGCGAACGAGGCGGAGGCGTTTGAGATGCTGAAAATGCTTTCGGGCAATATGCATGAGGTGCATACGGGTTTTGCGTTGGTGCGGGGCGCGGAGGAGCGCGTTTTCGCGGACATGACGCGGGTATTTTTTCGCGAGCTTTCCGATGCGGAAATTCGCGAATATATCGCAACGGGCGAACCTTTCGACAAAGCGGGTGCATACGGCGTGCAGGAACGCGGCGCGGTTCTTGTTGACCGCGTTGAGGGCGATTTTTACACCGTTGTGGGCTTGCCGATTTCGAAAGTTTGGGCAGCGTTGAAGGATATGGGGGCATGAAGCGTCGGAAGTGCCGGCGAAAAGCGGCGCGAGAAGTAATTTCCGGCGTGGGCGTTGATATTGTAAAAATTGCGCGGTTCGAGGATTGCGTCGAAAAAGAAAAATCGCCGTTCATGCGCCGGGTTTTCACCGAACGCGAGCGCGAGTATATAAAATCCGCGCAAAATGCCGCCGGAATTTTCGCCGCGAAGGAGGCGGTTGTTAAAGCATTGGGAACGGGCTTTCGCAAAATTTCGCCGCAAGACGTTGAAATTTTGCACGAAGAAAGCGGCAAACCGTATGTAATTTTCGGCGGCGCAACCGTTCATATAAGTATTTCGCATACCGATACGGATGCGATTGCTTTTGCGGTTTATAGAGCAATTTGATTTTGCGTTGTCCGAAAATGAGGCGGAAAATCGCGGGCTTCAGCGCGTTTTCCGACGAAGTTTGAGGCTACGCAAAACCAAGTTGCTGCATTCAAAACGAAATCGAAGAACAGGAGAATTTATGAAAAAATTTATTGCAGCTCTTTTTATGATTTTATTTGCGGCATCGGGTTGCGCAGAAGAACCGGCGGCAACGCTCGAAAATGCGTCCGATTTGCATTATGCTTCCGAACACTCACCCGAAATATCCCCTGCCCCGCTTCCCGAACCCACGCCCGAACCGACTCCCTCCCCTACTCCCGAGCCGGTACACATTCGCGTACAATTTGCGGGGGATGTTCTTCTTCACGGCGGATTGGGCGCGGGAATCGGCAACAACCGGTTCGATTACAGACCGTTCATGCGGGCAATTGCTCCGTATATCAACGGGGATTTGGCGTTGGTAAACATGGAAACCCCCGTTGATGTTTTTGGCAACAACCAAGGCATCGCGACGTGGCCGCGATTTAATGCGCCGTTTGAAATTTTGGAAGGACTCAGTTACGCGGGCTTTAATCATTTGATTGCGGCAAATAATCATTCGTTCGATATGGGATTCAGCGGGCTTGCGGCAACGTTGGAAAATTTCGAACGCGCGGGGCTGTCCCAAACGGGTATGTATACGAACGAAACCGATTTCAATACGCCGACAATCCTCAACGTGGAGGGTATCAGCGTTGGAATAATCGCTTACACCGACTCGGTAAACGGGCTGGAAAGCCTTGTTCCGGCGGATGTTCGCCCGTTTGCGATACGACGTTTTCGTTCAAATGTTCCGGACGACGTGCCGTTTATTGCGGAAGACATCATGCGCATACGTGAGGCGGGCGCGGAGCTTGTTATAATCTCCCTGCATTGGGGCGCGGAATATGTAAACCGCCCTTCGAATATGCAAATGCAGATTGCACGGGAACTTGTTGACGCCGGCGCGGATATTATCATGGGGCATCATTCGCATACGCCGCAACCGCTTGAGTGGCACGAACGCTCCGACGGAAGTCGAGGGCTTATTATTTATTCGCTCGGAAATTTTTTGGCAGACCAAATTCGTCTTAACATTCCGGCAACGCAATACGGAATGCTCGTAACTGCATATGTAACGATGTGTTATGCCGACGGAATTTCCTTGGACGCGGCAACGGTGCTGCCTACTGTTTTTGTGCGCGATTCGGCGAGAACTCTCGGTTCGCCGTACAGCATTTTGCCGGTGATTAACGGCGAAGTTCCCGATAACGTTGAAAGCGAAAATCTGCGAGCGTGGGGACGACGCGCTTATGCTCATGTATTGCAAATTGTCGGGGAGGAATTTATTTATGGAAATTATTAACCCCCCTGAAAGGGAGGATTGCGACACCAATCTTGCGGAAAGGTTTTGGTGTCGCAACAGCGATTTTGAAAATGCCGGGCTGAAAAGCGAATTGCTTAATCTCGGGGCGGACATTGTCGGTTTCGGAAGTCTGCTCGAACTGCCCGGTCACGTGCGCAAGGATTTTCCGGTTGGGATTTGCGTTGCGGTTGCGTATCCGGGGGATGTTATTCGCGGAATCGCCGACCTTCCTACGCAGGAATATCGCGAACATTACGACGCGCTTAACAAACGGCTTGACATGATTGTTACGCGCGGCGCGGAAATTATTCGCGGGCTCGGATTTAAAGCTGAGGCGCAAACGCGCGAAAACGTCGGGTTCGGCGAAGACGGGAACAGCACAACACTTCCGCACAAAACCGTTGCAACCCGCGCGGGAATCGGTTGGATTGGCAAATGTGCGTTATTGGTCACGCGCCGATACGGCTCGGCGATTCGTATATCGTCAATTCTCACGGATGCGCCGCTGCACACCGCCGACCCCGTAAATGAATCGCTGTGCGGAAATTGCGAAATTTGCACAAATGCTTGCCCCGGCGGCGCGGTGTCGGGAAAGGCGTGGAGCGTCGGGGTGTTCCGCGACGAAATTTACGACCCGAACAAATGCCGCAAAACCGCTCGTGAACGCTCGAAGGCCGGCTTCGGCGGCGATATGACAATTTGCGGAAAATGCATTGAAATCTGCCCGTACACGCAGAAATATATTCAGTCGTGACGGCGATAAACGTACTTCTCGCACACGCGAACGATTTGGCGAAAAAAGCCGCTCGGTCGGGCTTTGCTGCGTCGAAATTTCTCACGCCGGCGGAAGCCGAAAGCATTAAATTCTCGCGCAATCGCGACGCGGATTTAGTTTTCGACGGCGGTTTTGACGACGCGGAACGCACACGCGCGATTTTCATAAATCCCGATTGGGGAAGTTATGAGCGCGAAGAAATTTTCGCCGCAATAAAAATATCGCATCGCCCGCAGGATACTCTCGGGCATCGCGATATTTTGGGTGCGCTTACGGCACTGGGCATCGAACGCGAAACAATAGGCGACATTATCGTCGGGGATAATGCCGCCTCGTTTGTGTGTCTGCCGGAAATAAGCAAGTACATCATTGAAAATTTTTTTCAAGCCGGACGGGTCGGCGTTTCGTCGGAAATTATCACTTTGGACGAATTGCCTGTTCGCGAGGAAAATTTGACGCTCAAAACAGATACCGTTGCGTCGTTGCGGCTTGATGCGGTGATGTGCGCGGCGTTTAAACTGTCTCGCACAAAGGCGGGCGAGCTGATTTCCGCCGGGCGCGTAAGCCTGCGCCATCAAATTTGCTTGCGCCCCGACAAAGATGTATCCGAAAATGCTGTGATTTCGGTACGCGGATTAGGCCGAGCCAAATTGCTTGAAATCGGCGGAACGTCAAAAAAGGGCAGAACTTTTATAAAAATCGGACTTTACGGGCGATAAGGTTGGAGTCACTGCGCAGTCAGTAATTGCCGCAACTCCGAATCCGACCAAAAATCATTCGGGAAAATTGAAATCGTGCCGATTTCTTTCCGGGCGATAAGTGTCGGCGTGACTGAGTTGTCGTATATCAAAATTTTGTCGCAAACGCTCAGCAGTCGCGGAATCAGGGCTAACGCCCTGCTGTATCGCGTTCTTATTTTGTCCTCCGGCACATCATGTCCTCCGGCGGCGTGTCTCGCCCGAACCCTCGCAACATTGATATTTTCATTGCAAGTCAAAACATAGATGCACTGCACTTTGTATCCCGATTCCTTTGCTTTTTCCAACAACAGCAAGTTGCGCTCGGTAGACAGGACGGTTTCAAAAGAAAAATCATTCCGCGAGGCAAGCAGCGTATTGCGCAACAATTCTGCCTGCTGTGCGGCTTCAAGGTCGGTTAAGTCGTATGTCGCTTTCATATCATCGGCGTTGATGTATGTTCCGATTGTCGGCAATCCGCGAGTTACCGTTGTTTTTCCCGAGCCGTTCGGCCCTGCAAAGGCAAGCACAACAGGTTTAGCCACGAACATACTCCTTTGTTCCGTCGGCAAATTCCAAGTACGCCAACTTTTTTTCCGCATCATATCCGGCTATCGGCAAACCTTTTTGCCGGTTTTCCTTTATATTGCCGGCAACGGCAACATTAAATGCGTTTGTTACACAGTCTGCCGAAATTCCGTTGCCGAAGCCGGCGTCCGCGTTGATTGCCTCATGCAAAAACATATTGAACACGACGTCCATATTAAGCCCCAAACGCTCGAAAAGAGAATCTGCGGCCTCCTTCAAGTCTTTATTAACGCGAATTGTAACGTGAACATCAATACCTTGCGCACTCATAAATAATGCCCTCCTTCGGCATATATTGCGGCTTGCCGATTTTCCTCCAAAAATCCACATGTTCAGCAACCGTCATACCGCAATGCCCCCGTTCCGTATTTCAAACAAATGCGGCGTATCATATTTGAGCCATTCGCCATAGCTGATTGCATGAATTTCAATATCGGGGCTGATGTTTACGGCTAACGCCTCGAATTTTAATGTGCTTAAATCTGCACCCGGCATAGGCGAAGCCCTCCCTGCGCATGTATTTTGCTGAATATATCACGAGGGAAGAGGTTTTTCAACAAAAATTAAAACAACCTGCTCCGTTATAAAAACAAGCAGGTTGTTTTGCAGGAATGGCTATTGACTTTTACGTTCTGTGTGCTTGGGATGATGAATTTTTTTTTGCCGGCGCGGTGACAAACTCTGCCTATTCAAGATAACCGACGATGGCATATCGCGTTATTCCGTTTCCGGTAAATCGAACCTCTATCCTCAGTTGATGGACACCCTCTACAAATACCGAAAATGGTGTAGGCATATCAGTAGCCCGAAGGTCAAAACTTTCTAAAACCACACCGTCTCCAAGAATGTTTACGGTCGCATTCCGCATATCCGCACCGTCTGCACGTCCCATGTAGCCGCTGAATATCCGGTACTGTCCGTTCAAATTATGGAGAGAGAAGTGTACACCCGCCGCCGCACTGGAGCTTCGCCTGAAAATTAAAGGATTGTTGTATGTCACGCCGCTCATGGTTACAGTGTCATCAAACCGAATATTATCCGTGTTTCTGTCAAAAAACGGCGCGGCATGACGCAAACTTGTACGCGGTCGCGGTTGCACCGCAAATCTGTCCCCCAAGTACACCGTATTGGTAGCAATGTCAAAGTCCACGGGCAAGCCCAACGTTTCCGCCAAATCTCTGAGCGGCAAAAATGTTCTGCCGCCCGACACAAACGGTCGGCTGTCCGGGGCAAAATCCAACAGTTGCCCGTTAAGGTTCACCCGAACGCCGTAAATAACGGGTCGTGTGGCGGTTTGCGCGATAACCGGCATTACGCTTGCAGACAACAACAGGCATAAAATAAATCCGATTGCACCACCCTTGATTCGTTCCTTGTTCATAAATATCCTCTCCTCTGCCCCATTCGGGCGATATATCGGCATATCCGGCGGGGGAATCTTCACCCCGCAGACATGCCTGTAACAAAAAAGTGTGTAAGGACGGCAAAAAACTGCCATCACCTACACACTGTAAAATCAAAACAAACCACGGCAACCCAAATATGACACGTAACGCACAACAACTCAACACACCGAAAAAAGCCGGCATTATTGAAACAGGCGCGAAACAGTGTTAGACTGTGATTGCGTAGTGGCGGGCGAAAGCCCGTGTGTGTGGTGATGCGGATTATCCCTACACTCGCCGCAGGTGTCTCCAAACACCTTGCGGTCGCTACGCTCTTTTACTGCACACGCATTGTAACATACTTGCTTCAAGACGTGCAAATTTCTTTTTTCGGTACAAACCGGCAACCGCTACGATTTTGCGGCATTGATTCTTTTGTCATACATCTCTGAGGCTTTTGCCCATGTTTTGCTCAGCTGCCGGCGGAAAAATTCAAACAACGGCTCTATATCTTCGTCTTCGCTGTAATATTCCAATGCCTTGTAGTATTCATCCCTGTCTTCATCATAGACAATCAACGGCGGATGGTTGTGTACCATCAGAAAATAATTCATCATGGTACGTCCGACCCGACCGTTGCCGTCGGCAAACGGGTGAATTGTCTCGAAGCGCATATGGAAATATGTTGCCGCTTTCATTACCTTTTCCGGTTCGGATAAATTTTCGGCATCAGCAAGCTCTCCTAACAATTCGGCCAAATCGTCTTCGACCGCCTCGGGCAACGAGCCTACATCATTTTTCCCGACCACAAAATCGTTTTTCTTAAACCGACCCGGGCGTTCTCCGAGTTCAAAAAATCGGCGGTCATCGTATGTTCCCATCGTAGTGATTTCATGGGCATCCTTGATTAGGCTCAACGTCATCGGCTCTTTTGCTGTAATTTTCGGAAGCAAAAATGCGTAACATTTTCTTTGATTGCTTATTTCCGTTAAGGTTTCCGGGCTGCCCTTGAATGTTTTAACCAACCTATCCTCAAAAACCTCTCTTGTCGCATGATATGTTACTTCCGGATTTTCGATTTTCGCGCTGTTATAGGCGAATTGAACCCGAAAGTTGTTCAGCCGTAAATCCAAATCAGTCAAGGTTTGTATATTGTAACTTTTCCACATTTGCAAAATTTTTTCATAGCCGGTCAGAACGAACACCCTCTCTGTTTCAAGCGATTCTATCACACCGATACGGCAAAAACAAAATTTACCACACATTCCCTCGAATCCGGAGCAGCTTCATGTGCAACAAAAAACGCGCCCATATGCATGAGCGCGTTTTTTTATATATCCAAGTGCAGAGACATTAACCATCGTCGACAAATGTTTTCAGCACCCGATACGTAAAGCCGTTTCGGCTTCGAGGGAATGTGTCAGCAACCGTCACATGTCCCCGGCGTCTGATACCCGCTTTGCGGGTTAGTCAAATTTTTCGCCTGCCAACGCGCTTTGCGCCGCCGCAAGACGTGCAATGGGTACGCGGAAGGGCGAGCAAGATACATAGTTCAGGCCGACTTTGTGGCAGAAACCGATGGATGACGGTTCGCCGCCGTGTTCGCCGCAAATACCGATTTTGAGGTTCGGATTTGTTTTGCGACCTTTTTCGATGCCGATTTTCATAAGTGTGCCTACGCCGGTTTGGTCAAGACGCGCGGTGGGGTCGCCCTCGTAAATATTATTCTCGATGTAATCTTTGAGGATGCGGCCTGCGTCATCGCGAGAAAGACCGTAGGTGAGCTGCGTGAGGTCGTTTGTTCCGAAGGAGAAGAACTCGGCAACACCGGCAATGTCGTCCGCGATTAAGCAAGCGCGCGGAATTTCAATCATTGTTCCGATTTGATAGTCGAGTTTTACACCGGCTTTAGCAACAAGCTCTTCGGCTTTTTTCGCAACGATTTCTTTGACGTATTTCATTTCTTTGAGGTCGCCGATAAGCGGAATCATAATTTCCGGCTTGATGTCGAGGCCTTTGGATTTTTTGACTTCGAGGGCGGCTTCGATGATTGCCGTGGTTTGCATTTCGGCGATTTCGGGATACGAAACTGCCAAGCGGCAACCGCGATGACCCATCATGGGGTTCAGTTCGTGCAGAGATTCTGCGCGCTCTTTAACTTGCGCGGCGGTTTTGCCCATGTCTTTTGCAAGAGAAGCGAAGTCCTCTTCTTTCGTGGGCATAAACTCATGCAACGGCGGGTCGAGCAGGCGAATCGTAACGGGGAAATCTTTCATAACTTCGTAAATGCCGATGAAGTCGGCTTTTTGGAAGGGAAGAAGCTCGCCCAAAGCAGCGCGGCGTTCTGCTTCCGTGTCGGAAAGAATCATTTTGCGCATTTTGGGGATTCTGTCCGCTTCGAAGAACATGTGTTCCGTGCGGCAAAGTCCGATTCCGGTCGCACCGAATTCGAGAGCTTTTGCGGCATCTTTGGGGGAATCCGCGTTTGCGCGAACAGCCATTTTGCCGGGAACGGTTTCAACCCACGACATGAATGTGCCGAAGTTTCCTGCGATTTCAGCGGGAACTGTGGGGATGTCGCCTTCGTAAATTTTGCCGGTCGAACCGTCGAGGGAGAGGAAATCGCCTTCTTTGAAGGTCACTCCGCCGAGGGTGAATGTTTTTCCGTCCGCGCCGAATTTAATTTCTTCGCAACCGGACACGCAGCAAGTTCCCATTCCGCGAGCAACAACAGCCGCGTGAGAAGTGTTTCCGCCGCGAGCGGTAAGAATGCCCTGAGAAACTTCCATGCCGAGAATGTCGTCGGGGGAGGTTTCAAGGCGCACGAGAATTACGCGCTCGCCGCGTTCTTTTGCGGCAACGGCGTCTTTCGCGTCGAAGTAAACTTTACCTGCCGCCGCTCCCGGAGATGCCGGAAGTGCTTTGCCCACAACTTTGCCCGCAGCAAGTGCTTTCGGGTCGAACATCGGGTGCAGAAGTTGGTCAAGCGCACGGGGGTCAACTTGCTGAATCGCTTTTTCTTTCGTTACGACGCCTTCTTTTTCAAGGTCGATTGCGAATTGGAGCGCAGCTTTTGCGGTACATTTGCCGTTACGTGTTTGCAAGATGTACAGCTTTTCATTTTCGATGGTGAACTCCATGTCCTGAACATATTGATAATGCTTTTCGAGCTTTGCGGCAATTTCCAAGAACTCTTTATGACACGCGGGAGAATCCTGCGCGAGGTCGTTGAAATCTTTCGGGGTACGAACGCCGGCTACAACGTCTTCGCCTTGCGCGTTCATCAAGTATTCGCCGTAAATTCTGTTTTCGCCGGAAGCGGGGTCACGTGTGAAAACAACGCCCGTGCCGGAGGTGTCGCCCATGTTTCCGAATACCATGGTTTGTACGTTTACGGCAGTTCCCCATTCGTAGGGAATGTCGTGCATACGGCGATACGCGAACGCACGTTCGTTATCCCATGACTCGAATACCGCTGTAATCGCGCCGTAAAGTTGCTCTTTCGCGTCGGCGGTGAAATCTTTTCCTTGGTCGTCGCGATAGATTTTTTTGAAAATTTCGACGATGGCTTTCCAGTCGGCACCGGTCATGTCGGCGTCGGAAGCGTAACCTTTGTCGGCTTTGTATTTATCGAGGGCATGTTCAAAGTCGTGCTTGCTTACGCCGATTACAACATCCGCGAACATCATAATAAAGCGGCGGTATGAATCGTAAGCAAACACATCACCGGCGGATTTTGCAAGTGCTTCAGCGGCGGCGTCGGAAATTCCCAAGTTGAGAACGGTGTCCATCATGCCCGGCATTGATGCGCGTGCGCCGGAACGCACAGATACCAACAACGGATTTGCGGGGTCGCCGAATTTTTTGCCGGTATCGGCTTCAAGTTGGGCGATGCACTCGTCGATTTGACGCTTGATGTCGTCGGACATTACTTTGCCCGAACCGTTGTACAACGTACAGGCTTCCGTTGTTACGATAAACCCGTTGGGTACGGGAATGCCCATGCTTGTCATTTCGCAAAGGTTTTTGCCCTTACCGCCCAAAATATTGCGACGTTGGTCGCCGTCGTTTGTAATCGACGTGCCGTCTTTGAACATATAAACATATTTTTTGCTCATATAGGGTACCCCTCCTATTTTAAGGTCGCTTTCGCGCCGACTTCCGCAAGTTTTTTAACGATTTCTTCGGCTTCGGCCTTGGGTGCGGCTTCTTTCATAATTTTGGGTGCGCCGTCAACCATTTCTTTGGCTTCTTTCAAGCCGAGACCGGTGATTTCACGCACAATTTTAATTACTTTGATTTTTTCTCCGCCGACATCGGTAAGTTCGACGTCAAATTCGGTTTTTTCTTCTGCGGCTTCTCCGCCGCCTGCTGCGGGACCTGCCGCTACCATTACTCCGGCTGCCGCGCTTACGCCGAACTCTTCTTCGGCGGCTGTAACAAGTTCGTTAAGCTCAAGCACCGAAAGCTCTTTTACTGCTCCGATGATGTCTTGTATTGATAATTTAGCCATTTTGTTACCTCCATAAAATTTTTGTGAAGCCGAACCGGCTTCGTGAGATTTACTTTTCGAAAGCCAATACGGCTTCGAGGGAATGTGTTATTTTGCGTGATGTGTTCCCGGTGCTTATTCCGCGCTTTGCGCGGGCGCGGCGGACTCGCCGTTTTTCTCCGCGATTGCTTGAATAAGACGCGCAAAACCAGCCATCGGCGACTTGAATGAGCCGAGAAGTCTTGAAAGAAGCACTTCGCGCGACGGAATATCTGCAATTGCTTTTGTTTTTGCCGCATCGTAAATTTCGCCGTCAATCGCGCTTGCTTTGAACTCAAGCACGGGCATGGCTTTTAAGTTTTTCGAAATAGCAGCTGCGGCGGCGGTTGCATCGTTGTAAGAAAACGCTACAGCCGTAGGGCCTTTGAGATACTCCTTCAAACCCGCAAAATCCGTGCCTTCGATTGCGAACTCAATCATCGTGTTTTTGTACACTTTGTACTCAACACCGTCCGCTTTGCGCAAAGATTTGCGAAGTGCCGTATCCTGCGCCACGGTAAGACCGCACGAATCAATCAGCACAACAGATTTTGCGCGGGAAAGCCGGTCGCGGATTTCGTCAACAACCGATTCTTTTGCTTTGCGATTGCGTTCCAAGTTTGTCATTTTTTGACCTCCTTTCGTTAATTTCGGGGCAGCAGTTTTTACTTCGGTACAGAAAATTTGCAAAACTGCTGTAATTAAAAAACCCCGCTTTTTGTCCATAGCGGGGCATAAATACGCACTGAAAAAACGCATTTGAATAACCTCACCTCGGCGGGATTTACGAATTTGACGCCGGGGAGACATGTCGTATAACGACACATTCCCTCGAAGCCGGATTTGCACCCGGAAATTCACCCGCTGTCTATGGCCGAAGGCTAGTGTATCGGCGATTTGCCGGGTTGTCAAGCAAAATGAAAATGTGCTTGTTTCAACCCCTTGCGCGGCACAGCCTCATGTTCGCTTCATAAGGTGCGTTCACTGTAAAACTCAATCGTCCTGCTCTGCCTCAAGCTCTTTCCCGGTAATGATGTAGTGTAGGGACACGCCGAAAATTTCATGCAGTCGCAGGTAGTTGTATGCTGTAATTTCGCGGCCTCCGAATTCTATCATCCTCAAAGAACCCGTGCGTATACTCATTTGTTTTGCGAGGTCTTTCACCGACATATTGTTCGCTTTGCGCAATGCTTTTACGCGGTCGCCTGTTTCGTAGCGCAGCAATATCTCGTCTATAATCGCTCTTACTGTTATAAAAATCACTCCCGGGGCGGTTTGCCGCACCAAAGCGCAAACCGAAAAAATACGCGGAAACGGGACGCAGCGCGGGTATTCTGCGCCCGCCGTCCGCAGAAACAAAAAAGCCCGCAGGGACGGCAAAAAATCTGCCATCACCTGCGAGCTTGATATGTAAGGTTCAACATACACAAACCGAGACATGCCCCCCGGCAAGTAAACAAAGCAACACAAAGCTCTGCATGAAAAAATCAAAAACCGGTGCGTCGCGAAACGAAACTCTGCATAAGAGAGAGAGAGGTCGGAAGCGTCCGAAAAGACGCCCGCAGAAGTTCAATTGAACAAACCGGTGAGCCGTGTTAAACTATGCCTACCATAATGAGAGGCTTTTGCCTTGTGCGCAGGTGATGCGTTACATCCCCTGTGTTCGCTGTTTGGGTGGTGGTACACCCGCACAGCCGTTATGGTTTTTTGTTTCGCCCGGAT
Source organism: Defluviitaleaceae bacterium (assembly GCA_009781765.1). Classification (GTDB taxonomy): domain Bacteria; phylum Bacillota; class Clostridia; order Lachnospirales; family WQUN01; genus WQVC01. The sequence continues at coordinate 56,631 of WQVC01000004.1, forward strand.
TCTAACATAGTATTCCGGAAACTGCAAACATTTGCGTGTTACCGTAAACGAGTTTTCGTTTAGGCATTCCGTTTTCGCCGACCGTTACGGAAAGCTGATACCTGTCGTCGGCACGTTTTTCATGCGGGAACTGAATCCGATAACTCGGAAGCGGCTTCGGTTTCAATGTGAAAATCGACAATTTCCTCAAATGTGCGAATACATTCTTCGATAGTTTTACCGTGATACATAACAAGCGTCCCCTTGGGTACATTGGTTAATGTGCCGTAAAGAAGGTTATCCGCATTTGAATAGTCAATAGTTCCCGTAAAACCCTTGTAATAAATTTCATTTCCGGATAATCACCGCCTCCTCAAACCATTGGTGTGGTCAAGTCCTATCATTTTCATCAGAAATTTTGCATTGGTCGTTGTAGATTTTCCGAGCTTTACTTTGTAATCAAAATGAATTTGATTGTTTCGATATTCTTCTGAAAAGCTATAATTTTTTATGCGAGGATATTGGTTCGCAATCTCGCACAATTCGAGGTCGTGAGTAGTTATAATGCCCAATGCTCCTATTGTATTGAGTTTATATAATACGAATTTAGCCCCGCTCAACCTATCCTCGGAGTTTGTACCCCTAAAAATTTCATCAATCAAAAATATCATGTGAGGTTCTTTTTCTGCAAGTGTAATAATACCCCTTATGCGCTTTAACTCTGCATAAAATGTTGATATGCCCTCACTCAAATCATCAACGATACGCATTGATGTCATTATCTCAATCAAGGGAAATTCCATTGCCCTTGCACAGACAAAGCTACCCGCACGAGCAAGTACCATATTTATGCCTATTGTTCGCATAAAAGTCGTTTTGCCCGACATATTGGAACCGGAAATAACGAATATGCTGTCTTTACAGGCAATGTCGTTGCTTATACGAACGCCGCTTGGAATAAGAGGGTGTCCTAATGATTGTGCTTTAATTTCTTTCTTGTTGGTCACAGCCGGCAAGCAGGTGTTACTGCAAACATTCGGCAAGGTTGAAAAACATAGCAGGCTTTCAAACTCACCCAACGCAAGAAACCAACCCTCGGCTACAGGGGCATATTTCATCTTCCATTTTTCAAACATAACGGAACATTCGATATCCCACAGCAGCAGCGCGTTTAGTGCAAACCATATTATGGCGTTATGTCGCACATTCACTTTGTCGGATATTTTGCCCAAATCTTTTATTGCTTGTTCAGCAGAAAACTCTGATATTCCAAGCTGTGCTTGTATTTGATTTAATATTTCCGAATCAAAGTCTTTGCTTTTCAAAATGCCGATAACTTCACTATACGCGCTCAGTTTATAAGGCAATCGTGAAATGCCGCTTAAAAACTTGTGTGTTTTCAACATTCCGATAATCCATATTAAGGCTTGAATTGCTACAACCGAAACAGCAAAAACATACAAATTTTCTTGTCGGAATATGACAATCCCGGCAACGATAATAAGCGTCACCAAAGGTGTATACATAAGCAGAAATTTCAAGATTTTATTTTTGATGAACATTTGACCGGCTTTCAATTCATCAACAAGTTTTTGCATGGAGCGATGCAGACCGATTTCTGAAAAGCCATGCTCCATGCGGTTTGAAAAATCAATATCCGTGCTGAGTTCAGCAATGGCTTCTTGCCTGTTAATAATTTCACTTGCAGTATAACCGGGCTTCAATAAATCATTTGCGAACGATTTGCGACCATGCCATGTGTGCGTGGTATTCAAAAATTGAAAAAACGATTTTTGCCCCACTATATCAAGGTCGCCGGAATATTGGTGTTCGTGGTTGATAAACTCTGCCCCGATATCCGAAAAGGCAGACCATTTGCCGGATATTCTATCCAAGTGCCTTTTGTTAATGGCAATAATGCTGTTTGAGAATTTAATTTTTTGATGTAGCTTGTAATGGAAAATCCATAAGATGATGTTTGCCATAAATATAATCACAGCAAGCGAGACCATATTCATTTGAAAATTTCGTGCAAATGAAAAATATAAAATCAAACCCATTATAAGAATGGCGAACAGTTTACCGTATCCAACAACATCAGAAATGGCAGTTTGCTTTTTTAGGGTAGCTTCGTGAAGTTCTGCCCTATCGGAAAACTCTTTTTTTTTCATCGTAACCTCTCCATTCTGATGTGTGGAAAATTGATTTGCGTCCCGTCGGCGTTAAGTGCATTGTGGTGAGCGACCGATTGTTTTCGGGTGATTTTCCCGAAAACGACAACGAGCGAACCGCTTACGATAGCGAACGCCGTTGAGAAGCCTGAGCGGGCTTCTCAACGGCGTTCGGACGATGCATAGCCGACGGGACGCTTCTTAATTTGGTTCACTATAGCATAAATTCAAGGGCATATTCAATCTCAAAACCACTGTTCGTAGGCTTTGGTGTAGCTGATAAAGAAGTCGCCTTTGTTTGTGCCGTTCTTGTTTGCTCCGCTCATTTGTATCGCCCCTTTGTTTTTCAATGACGTTTGCCGCGCAACCGCAGCCCCGAAACAAAAATTGCAGTTGTGCGAGAAGTCGGATGTATACCGATGTTAATATCTTGAGAAATATGTATTGTAATTATATGGTGCTTTCGACAGAAAAACAAGACGCACGACAAAAAAGGCGACCGGCTCTCCCGAAAATTTCGAGAAAAAGCAATTTGGTTTTGCATAGCCTCAAACTTTGCCGGGAACCGAGTTAAAGCCCTCGGTCGCCGCCTCGTTTTCGGACAACACAAAATCAAATTGCTCCGCTAATCGCCTCGCCGATGCATTGTACCGGCGTTCGCTATATGTGGTTTGCTTGATTCGTTTTTTCTAAGTAAACCGAAGTCCCGGGAGCTTCGGGTGTGCAGAGCTTTCGCTCCGCGTTGCCGCGCTATATAAAAGGTGTGCACATGGGTGACGACGTTCGGTCGGCCGTGTCCGAACGGGTCTGCCCGCTTTCATATAGTGCGGCGGGTGGTGCAGGTGTTGCTGTGGTACGGATGAAGCATTGGTGGTACATGGTGTTACTCGCAACCGTTATACAGCGGCTTCGGCACGGAGCGGTGCGGTCAGTTTCAGGGCGAACCCCTTCCTGAGATGGCAAACAACGTCCTTTGGCATAGAAGCGACTGCTTTGTTTCTCGGTTGCAGGG